>NZ_VCQZ01000026.1 GCF_005938195.1 Paenibacillus thermoaerophilus | reverse complement strand
TCCGTTTTTACAATAACGAGCGATTACAGGCAAAACTAAACGGCCTCAGTCCCATGGAATTCAGGACCAAGGCCGCTTAACCGATTTTTATTTTTTTGTACTGTCTACTTGACGGGGGTCAGTTCACTTTTGGGACAGCCCCTTTTTTATTTAAACTAAACGGCCTCAGTCCCATGGAATTCAGGACCAAGGCCGCTTAACCGATTTTTATTTTTTTGTACTGTCTACTTGACGGGGGTCAGTTCACTTTTGGGACAGCCCCTTTTTTATTTTTTCTTTTTCCGGACGAAAGCCGAGATGCCTCCCGGTTTGCCGCCTTTTCCTCCCCGCTTGCCTGCGCCGGGATGGCCGCCTTTTCCGCCCTTGCGGCGCTTTTTTCCTTCTCCGCCATACGGTCCGGATTCGCCCCCCGGATAACGGTCGCGATGATGCGGGCCGCCGGTTCCGCCTTTGCCTTTGCCCCGACGTCCGCCGCCCCGGCCGACTCCTTCACGATCTTCGCCGCCGGGGCGCTTGCCCTTGGCGACATCCACCAGGCTTACCTTCTCGGTGCGGGACTTCTGCTCCAGAAGCTCGAAATCAATCGTATACTCGTCCATGTTCACGCGCACGACTCGAACGCGAACCTCGTCCCCGATCCGGTACACCTTGGACGTCCGCTCCCCGATCAGCGCATGGTGCTGTTCGTGGAAGTGATAATAATCGTCGGTCAGGTCGCTGAGGCGGATCATGCCGTTCACCGTGTTGGGCAACTCGACAAAGATGCCGAAGTTGGTGACGCTGCTGATGATGCCTTCGTATTCCTCGCCGATTTTGTCCGCCATAAATTCGGCTTTTTTCATCTGCTCCGTATCCCGCTCCGCCTCGGCCGCAATCCGCTCCCGTTCGGAAGACTGCCGGGCGATATCCGGCATACGCGCGGCCAGCGCCTCATGCCGTTGTTCGCTCAGCGCCCCATGCTCAAGCACCTCGCGAATGATGCGGTGGATGACGAGATCGGGATAGCGGCGGATCGGCGATGTGAAGTGCGAATAGAACTCTGCGGCGAGGCCGAAATGCCCCAGGCTGACGGCGTCATACTTCGCCTGCTTCATGGACCGCAGCATGACGGTGCTGATCACCGTCTCCTCTCTCGTCCCCTTGATCTCCTCCAGAATCTTCTGCAGCGCCCGCGGATGTACCGTGTTTCCTTTGCTGCGAACCGTATAGCCGAAATTGCCGATAAACTGCATGAAGTTCATCAGCTTCTCGCCGTCCGGCTCCTCGTGAATCCGGTACAGGAAGGGCACCTTCAGCCAGTGGAAGTGCTCCGCCACCGTCTCGTTCGCCGCCAGCATGAACTCTTCGATGATGGATTCAGCGATCGTCCGCTCCCGCTTGACGATATCGACAGGCTTCCCCTGCTCGTCCACGATGACTTTGGCTTCCGCGAAATCAAAGTCGATCGCTCCCCGCTCCATGCGGCGCCGGCGCAGACGTTTGGCCAGCCGTTCCATCCTCCGGAAATCCTCGATCAGCGGCGCGTAACGCTCCGTCACTTCGGGATCTTCCTCCGTCAGCACCTTCCGCACGTTCGTGTAAGTCATCCGCTCCACGGTTCGGATCACGCTGGGGTAAATATCATGGGACACGAGCCGCGTATCCTCGTCGAACGTCATCTCGCAAGTCAGCGTCAAACGGTCGACCCGCGGATTCAAGCTGCAGATCCCGTTGGACAGCCGGTGCGGCAGCATCGGAATGACGCGGTCGACGAGGTAGACGCTGCAGCCGCGTTCGTACGCTTCCCGGTCGAGCGCCGAGCCTTCCTTCACGTAATAGCCGACATCCGCAATCGACACGTACAGCCGCAGCAGCCCGCCCGGCAGCTCCTCGACGCAGACGGCGTCGTCCAGGTCTTTGGCGTCTTCGCCGTCGATCGTGACGATCGTCTTGTCCCGCAGGTCTCTCCGTCCCTTCAGATCCTCCGGCGAGATCTCGTCCGGCACGGCCATCGCTTCCGCCATCACTTCCTCCGGGAAGCCTTCGGGCAGTTGGTATTTGCGGATGATGGACAAAATATCGACGCCAGGGTCGTTTTTATGCCCGAGGATCTCGATAATTTCGCCTTCCGCCGAAGAGCGCCCCTCCGGATAGTGCACGATCCGCACGACGACCTTTTGTCCGTCCACCGCTCCGTTGAACGATTCCTTCGGGATAAAAATATCCCGGCCGATCCGCTTCTCGTCCGGCAGCACGAGGCCGTAGCTGTCGAAGCTCTGGAACGTGCCGACAAGCTGCGTATGCTTGCGCTTGACGACGCGGACGACCTCGCCTTCCAGCCGGCCGCCGCCGATCCCTCGGGAAACCGGCCGTACAAGGATCGTGTCGCCGTGCATGGCGCCGTTCAAGTCGTTCGCATGCAGATAGACGTCGGGTTGTTCCCGATCCTCGGGGATCAGAAACCCGTAGCCTTTGGCGGTGACTTGCAGCGTTCCCCGGATCAGATTCATCCGTTCCGGCACGCCGTAGCGGTCCGACCGCGTACGCAGGATTTCTCCCCGCTCCTCGAGCCTGTTCAACATACGCAGAAACTCGCGGAACGACTCCGAGTCCTCCGCTTCGAAATATTGGCTGAGTTCCTGATACGTCATCGGCTTGTACGCTTTTTCCCGCATAAATTCAAGTAATTGTTGCTCGGTTATCATACCGGACACCTGCTTTCCCCTGTTGCCTGTAGTATGCCGCAATTTGCTCTTACATTACCTTACGACGGAGCCATCCGGTTCGGCCGGGGCAACGCGGCAACCTTTTCCACAAATCCGCCGACATCCCGGTACACTTGTTCCCGCTCCCGATCCAACAGCAAGCCGTGCGACGAAAGCGGATACCAACGCATCTCCTTGAACGTCGAACCGATCCGTTCGAATATGTAGCTGGCGCTTTTGGGAAGCACCATGCTGTCCCGCTCCCCTTGAACCACCAAAGCCGGCGCCGACACAAGCGGCAGCGTGGCCCGGACCCGCTTCATCAGCTTTTGCAGGCTGACGACGCATTTGACGGGCGTTTTCGTGTACGCGCAAGATTCGCTGGCGATCTCTGGAATGGAAGGCGGCCGCTTCTCGATATACCGCACCAAATATTGAAGCAGGACGGCCAAAGCCGGTTTGCGGCTCGTCAGAAACACGGGGGCCGCCATAGGCACGACTCCGTCGACCTGCCGTTCCGCCGCAAGCTTGAGCGCCAGCAGTCCCCCCATGGAATGGCCGGCGACGAAAACCCGCTCGTAGCCTTGCCGCTTTAATCCGTCGTAGCTGTCCAGCGCATGCTTCCACCAATCGCTCCAGCCCGTCCGGAGCATGTCCTTCGGCGTGGTGCCGTGGCCGGGAAGCAAAATGCCCTGCACCGTGTATCTCATATCGTTCAGGTGGTAGCCGAGCCGGCGGAGCTCCGAGGGCGTGCCGGTAAAACCGTGGATCAGCAGCACCGCCGTCGCTTCCCGTTCGCCGGAACCCGGCAGAAAAAAAGGCTCGGGACTGCCGTATACCCGTTCCATGTCGATCGCCCGCCTGTCTGTCTCTGAATAAAAAAACAGCAAGGCACCGTTCCCCCTGCTGTTTGTTCATTCGTAGTATGACCCGCTCTTAGACGATATATCCGACGATGACCGCCAGAATAAAAAACGCCGCGGCCAATCCGATCGTGACGCGCTGCAGCACCAGCTCCAGACCACGCGCCTTTTGCTTGCCGAACAGATGCTCCGCTCCGCCGGAGATTGAACCTGCGAGGCCTGCGCTCTTGCCTTGCTGAAGCAGTACGACCAAGATTATGGCTATCGAAACGATAACGAGCAGTACCTTAAACAACAATTCCATGGGTTAACCTCCTGCATCCACGGTTCCATTTGCACAGACAGTATTTCGATTATATCACAGCTCGGCTCCGAGAGCAACGGGCCCGGCAGGCTCGGGTCAAGCATCCGGAGACGGTCTTGCCGGCTCCCCCTTCGGAGGGCGGACAGCCGATTCGGTTTTTCCGGCATCGAAGGAGCGGACGGTGTCGCAATTTTTCTTTTTTAACGCCGAGTATGATAGTATTAGATTGAGAGTGCCAACGAACGGCTGTAAGTGTTAAAGGTGGTCCCCCATGCACGAGGAACAAATTCGGTTAAATCCGCGAATCGAAGCGGAGTCGGAGGACACGTTCCTCCAGGGCGTCAAAGACTGTATCCCCACGCTGTTAGGCTATTGGAGCATCGGCTTTGCCGCCGGCGTCATCGAACAGACGGCGGGACTCAGCGTGGCGGAGATCGCCTTGCTCTCGCTGCTCCTGTACGCAGGCTCGGCGCAATTTATCGCCGCCGGCATGATCGCCAGCAGTCCCCCGTCGGTTATCGTGATTACGATTTTCTTCGTTAACCTCCGCCATTTGCTGCTCAGCGCGGCGCTGTCGCCTTATTTGCGGCACTTGTCCCCGCTGCGCAACATGGGCATCGGCGCGCTGCTGACGGACGAGACGTTCGGCGTCGCGATGAATAAAGCGCTGGTTCAGCCCCGTCTGAGCGAACGCTGGATGCACGGTTTGAATGTGGCCGCTTACCTGAACTGGCTGTTCGCCAATCTGGCCGGCGCCTACCTCGGCCGGTGGATAACCGATCCGGAGCGCTTCGGGCTTGATTACGCCTTGCCGGCGATGTTTATCGGCCTGCTCGTGCTGATGACGGTCAGCCGCAAGCAAGTGGCGATGGACAGCGCGGTCGCCGTGCTGGCGGCGCTGATCGCGATTGCCGTCTCCCTCTCCCTCGGCGGCAGTTGGGGCGTCATTGCCGCGACCGTAACGGCTTCCGCAATCGGGGTGGTGATCGAACGATGGAAACGTTAACTATTCGGTGGGATGTCCTGCTGATTATCCTGGGCGCGGCGGTTGTCACGTTTATTCCCCGGGTGCTGCCGCTTATGCTGCTCAGCCGGATCGAGCTGCCGCATTGGGCCGTCCGCTGGCTGCATTATGTGCCGATTGCGGTCATGGCCGCGCTGATCGGACAAGCCTTGTTCGTGCGGGAGGACCCCTGGACGCTGGAAAACCATATCGAATGGCTGGCCGCCATCCCGACGTTCCTGATCGCCATCCGCACGCGCAGCCTGCTCTGGACGGTGATCGCCGGCGTCGCCGCCGTTATGCTTCTGCGCGGATCGCTCGCCCTGCTTCCGGGTTGACGCGCGCCCCGGCGCGCTTGCCGCCGGCCGGCGAAGCGGCCCTCATCCGGCTCGCTGTCAGCGGATGGCGGATCGGTCTGCCCGCGGCTTGGCATGCTTGCGCCGGCCGACGAACTGGACGATCGCCGACCTCGCGCACAGCAGGGCGAATACCGTCAGGCCGAAGCCCCACCAAGGCGCGGGCACGCCCGTCATCTCCGCCAGCAGCGTCGCGTCGCCGGCCTGCTTCGGCGTCTTCACCGCCGCTATCCAGACGGTCAGCGCCCCGAATACCGATTCCTCCAGGCACAGGAAGGCGATCACGAGATAATACGCCCGGCTCACCCAGCGCCCCAGCAGCCCCGCGATTACGGTCACCGTTAAAAATCCGGCCGTCCATATCATGCCGTACTCGTTGCGCACGAACAGCGCCAAAGAAAACGCCGCAAGCGCCCCCATCAGCACAAGCCCTTCTCGTTGACGCCCCGTCCGCCACCAGTAGAACAGCAGCACGCTGAACAGCGACGCCGTCGTATATCCCGCGATCGCAACCGGGACCCCGCTCCACGACTTCGTTATGCTCGACAGCGTGACGCCGCTGTGGTCGGCGAATAGATGGATGTATTGCACGTCGCCCTGCGTGAGCAGCGTTGCGGCCGCGTGGCCGAATTCATGCACCAGCGTGGAAACATTGCGGAAATCATCGGAAAAAGGGACCCACCGGGTCAACAGCACCGACGCGACCAAGCAAAAGATCGTCATCAGCCATTGCCTCATGCGGATCCCTCCGTTCAGCCGTTTCCTCTACCATACGCGCGTATGCGGCGATTGTTTCGGAAACGGCTGTATTTTCTTGCCGCGGCGCCGGCCGCAGCTTGATTATTTCAGGTTTTTCAGGTTGTAGAACGCAGATTTGCCGCCGTATTGCGCGACGGAGCCCAGTTGATCCTCGATGCGGAGCAGTTGGTTGTACTTCGCTACGCGGTCCGTACGGGAAGGCGCGCCCGTTTTGATCTGGCCGGCGTTCGTCGCCACGGCAATATCGGCGATCGTGGAGTCTTCGGACTCGCCGGAACGGTGCGAGATAACAGCCGTGTAGCCGGCGCGTTTCGCCATCTCGATCGCGTCGAACGTCTCGGTCAGCGTGCCGATTTGGTTGACTTTAACGAGGATCGAGTTGCCGATGCCTTTCTCGATGCCGCTGGACAGACGTTCGGTGTTCGTGACGAACAGGTCGTCGCCGACGAGTTGGACTTTGCCGCCCAGTTTGTCGGTCAGCAGCTTCCAGCCTTCCCAGTCGTCCTCGGAGCAGCCGTCTTCGATCGAGATGATCGGATACTTCTCGACCCATGCCGCCAGGAAGTCCACCCACTCGGCAGAGGTAAACGATTTGCCTTCGCCTTCAAGCACGTATTTGCCGTCTTTGTAGAATTCGGTCGAAGCGACGTCCATGCCCAGGAAGACGTCTACGCCCGGTTTGTAGCCCGCGCGCTCGATCGCGGCCAGGATCGTCGTAATCGCTTCTTCGTTGGAGCCCAGGTTCGGCGCGAAGCCGCCTTCGTCGCCTACCGCCGTGTTCAGCCCTTTGTCCTTCAGGACGGATTTCAGCGCGTGGAAAATCTCCGCGCCCCAGCGGAGCGCTTCGGCGAACGTAGGAGCGCCTACCGGCAAAATCATGAACTCTTGCACGTCGACGTTGTTGTCGGCATGCGCGCCGCCGTTGATGATGTTCATCATCGGGACCGGCAGCGTTTTGGCGTTGAAGCCGCCCAGGTATTTGTACAGCGGCACTTGCAGAGCTTCCGCCGCAGCGCGGGCGACGGCCATGGAGACGGCCAGAATCGCGTTGGCGCCCAGTTTGCCTTTGTTCGGCGTGCCGTCCAGGGCGATCAGCTTGCGGTCGATGGCGACTTGGTCTTGAGCGTCCAGACCGATGATTTCCGGAGCGATGATGTCGTTAACGTTCGCTACGGCTTTCAATACGCCTTTGCCGAGGTAGCGGCTTTTGTCGCCGTCGCGCAGCTCAACGGCTTCGTAAGCGCCGGTAGATGCGCCCGACGGTACGATCGCGCGGCCGATAAAACCGGATTCCAGCTTGACTTCGACTTCGACGGTCGGGTTGCCGCGGGAGTCGAGCACTTCGCGTGCGTAAACGTCTGCAATAGTCGTCATGGAAATGGACACTCCTTCGATATCGTATGGTCGGACAGGCCGATCCGGTCCGTCCCCGGGAAGAGGACGAGACCGTTTATCCTCGGCCTAATTATGAGCGAAGGCGGGGCGGGGCGTCAAGCGCGCGGCCGACTCCCCGCTCCTGCGCCGTCAATCCGTTCAGATCAAGGATTTGCCCGTCATCTGCTCCGGTTGGGCGATGCCCAGCAGCTTCAGAATCGTCGGGGCGATATCCGCCAGGATGCCGTCGTCGCGAAGCTTGACATCCGGCTTGGTGACGATAAACGGAACCGGATTCGTCGTATGCGCCGTATGCGGACGACCGTCCGGGTTCGTGACGATATCCGCGTTGCCGTGGTCCGCCGTGATGACGGCGACGCCGCCTTTGGCCAGAACCGCTTCGACGACGCGTCCGAGGCACTCGTCCGTCGCCTCGACCGCTTTGATCGTCGGCTCCAGCTTGCCGGAGTGGCCGACCATATCCGGGTTGGCGAAGTTCAGGATGATGACGTCCTGCCGCTCCGCCTCAATCTCGCGCACGCAGGCTTCCGCCACTTCGTACGCGCTCATCTCGGGCTTCAGGTCGTAGGTGGCGACCTTCGGCGAATTGATGAGAATCCGCGTCTCGCCCGGAAGCTCGACGTCGCGGCCGCCACTGAAGAAGAACGTGACGTGCGGGTATTTCTCCGTCTCGGCGATCCGCAGCTGCTTCAGGCCGTTCTGCGCCACGACTTCGCCCAGCGTGTTGTCGAGATCTTTGGGCTTGTAGGCGACGTAGCCGTCGACCGACTCGCTGAACAACGTCAGGCAGACGTAATACAGGTTCTTCGGATGGGCGTCGCCGCGGTCGAAACCGCGGAAGTCTTCGTTCGTGAACACCTGCGACAGTTGGATCGCGCGGTCCGGACGGAAGTTGAAGAACACGACCGCGTCCCCGGATTCCACCAGGCCGACCGGCTTGCCGTCTTCGCCCACGATCACCGTCGGCATGACGAACTCGTCAAAGACCGACTTCTCGTACGACTCGACAATCGCCTGCAGCGGGTCCCGATAAGCCGGCCCTTCGCCATAAACCATTGCGCGGTACGACTTCTCGGTGCGCTCCCAGCGCTTGTCGCGGTCCATCGCGTAGTACCGGCCTTGCACCGTCGCGATGCGCCCTACGCCGACTTTGTCGATGTACGCGAGAAGCTGCTCCATGTATGTTTTGGCGCTGTCCGGAGCCACGTCGCGGCCGTCGAGGAACGCGTGAATGTAGACGTCCTCGAAATTCTCCTTCTTGCAGAGGTCCAGCAGCGCAAACAGGTGGTCGATATGGCTGTGCACCCCGCCGTCGGACAGGAGCCCGTACAGATGCAGCTTTCTGCCGTTTTGTTTGGCGTGGCGGACGGCGCCCAGCAGCGTCTCGTTCTCGAAAAATTCGCCTTCTCGGATCGACTTGCTGATGCGGGTCAGATCCTGATAGACGATCCGTCCCGCGCCGATGTTCAGGTGGCCGACCTCGGAATTGCCCATTTGGCCTTCCGGCAAGCCGACCGCTTCGCCGCAAGCCGTCAGCGTCGTATGCGGGTAGGTCGACCAGTACCGGTCGAAGTTCGGTTTTTTGGCTTGCGCGACGGCGTTGCCGAAGGTTTCGTCGCGAAGCGCGAAGCCGTCCAGGATGATCAGCGCTACAGGTTTTGGTCTCGACATCTCAGCGAGCCCCTTCCACCAGTTGAATGTACGAAGCCGGGTCCAAGCTCGCTCCGCCTACGAGCGCTCCATCGATATCGGATTGCTGCAGGTACTCGCGAACGTTGTTCGGCTTCACGCTGCCGCCGTACTGGATGCGCACGGCGTCCGCCGTCGATTGCCCGTACAGGCCCGCAACGACGCTGCGGATGTAGGCGATGACTTCGTTGGCGTCTTCCGCCGTGGACGATTTGCCCGTGCCGATCGCCCAGATCGGCTCGTACGCGATCACGACTCCGGCCGCTTGCTCCGCGCTCAGACCGGCGAATGCCGCCTCCGTCTGCACCTTGCAGACGTTTTTCGTCTCGCCCGCTTCGCGCTCTTCTAGCTTTTCGCCGACGCAGACGATCGGCACCAAGCCGTGCTTAAGCGCGGCATGCACTTTTTTGTTGACGGTCTCGTCGGTCTCCGCGAAATATTGGCGGCGCTCCGAGTGGCCGATGATAACGTGCGTCACGCCGAGATCCTTCAGCATCGCGCCGCTGATCTCGCCCGTGTAAGCGCCGCTGTCTTCCCAGTGAAGGTTTTGCGCGCCGATCTTGATCGACGTGCCTTTCACCGCTTCGACAAGCGCCGGCAGGTTCGTGAACGGCGCGCAGATGACGCTCTCAACGCCGTCAATCTCCGCCTTGCCTTTGACGTCGCTGACAAACGCAACCGCTTCGGAAACGGTTTTGAACATTTTCCAGTTGCCCGCAATGATCGGTTTACGCATGGGTTCCGCTCCTTTACCAACATGTGCGAGCCGGCCGGAGCCGGCTGCGGTTTACTTGTCGTTCAGCGCGACGACGCCCGGGAGCGCCTTGCCTTCCATAAATTCGAGCGATGCGCCGCCGCCCGTGGAGATGTGATCCATCCGGTCCGCCAGCTTGAACTTCTCCGCGGCCGCTGCGGAATCGCCGCCGCCGACGACGGTATAAGCCGACGTCTCGGCGCAAGCTTGAGCCACCGCGCGGGTCCCGTGCGAGAACGGCTCGATCTCGAAGACGCCCATCGGTCCGTTCCAGACAACCAGCTTGGACTTGGCGATGACGTCCGCGTAGAGCTCGCGCGTTTTCGGTCCGATGTCGATGCCTTCGAGATCGGCCGGAATTTCGTTCGACGCGACCACTTTGGTGTTCGCGTTCGCGCTGAATTCGTCCGTCACGACGATATCGACCGGCAGCAGGAAGTTGACGCCTCTCTCCTTCGCTTTAGCGATGAAGCTCCGCGCGAGATCCAGCTTGCTGTCGTCGCACAGCGATTTGCCGATTTCATACCCTTGCGCTTTGAGGAACGTGTAAGCCAGACCGCCGCCGAGGATCAGGTTGTCGGCGATGTTGAGCAGGTTTTCGATCACCGCGATCTTATCCTTGACTTTCGCGCCGCCGATGATCGCCGTGAACGGGCGCTCCGGATTGTGCAGCGCTTTGCCGAGGACGTCCAGCTCCTTCTCCATCAGCAGTCCGGAGACAGCCGGCAAATAATGGGCGATGCCTTCGGTCGAAGCGTGCGCGCGGTGAGCGGCGCCGAATGCGTCGTTGACATACAGATCGGCCAGCTCGGCAAACGCTTTCGCCAGCTCGGGATCGTTTTTCTCTTCGCCTTCATAGAAACGCACGTTTTCCAGCAGCAGCACGTCGCCGTTGCCCAGCTTCGCGACCGCGGCTTTGGCCGCTTCGCCGATCGCTTCGTCGACTTTCGCCACCGGCTTGCCGAGCAGCTCGGACAGGCGAACCGCTACCGGAGTCAGGCGCAGCTCTTCGACGACTTGTCCCTTCGGACGGCCCAGATGGCTCGCCAGAATGATTTTGGCGCCGCGCTCGATCAGGTACTTGATCGTCGGCAGCGTCTCGCGGATGCGGGTGTCGTCGGTGATCGCGCCGTTTTCCAGCGGCACGTTGAAGTCTACGCGCACAAAGACGCGTTTGCCGTTCAGGTCTTGAATATCGCGGATGCTCTTTTTGTTCATGGCACCATTCTCTCCTTCGAGGCAACCAAAAGAGGAGACATACCGGGGACGTCCGGCTCAGGACGCCCCGACTCTCCTCTGCGGCGGCTGATATTGGTCTTACAGGCCTTTCGAAGCGATATAAGCGGCCAGATCCACGACGCGGTTGGAATAACCCCATTCGTTGTCGTACCAGGAGACGACTTTCACGAGGTTGTCGCCGACCACCATCGTCGACAGCGCGTCGATCGTGGAGGAAGCCGGATCATGCAGGAAGTCGCTGGATACGAGCGGCTCTTCCGTGTAGTTCAGGATGCCTTTCAGCGGGCCGTTTGCCGCTTCTTTCAGCGCGGCGTTCACTTCGTCGACCGTAACGTTGCGGGACAGCTCGACAACGAGGTCCGTTACCGATACGTTCGGAGTCGGCACGCGGAACGCCATGCCGTTCAGCTTGCCTTTGAGCTCGGGCAGAACGAGGGACACGGCTTTCGCGGCGCCGGTGGACGACGGAATGATGTTTTCCGCGGCAGCGCGGGCGCGGCGCAGGTCTTTGTGCGGCAGGTCAAGCACTTGCTGGTCGTTCGTGTAGGAGTGAACGGTCGTCATGAGACCTTTCACGATGCCGAATTTCTCGTGCAGAACTTTCGCGAACGGCGCCAAGCAGTTGGTCGTACAGGACGCGTTGGAGATGATCGTGTGCTTGGCCGGATCGTATTTGTCTTCGTTGACGCCCAGAACGATCGTGATGTCTTCGTTCGTCGCCGGAGCGGAGATGATGACTTTTTTCGCGCCGCCTTTCAGGTGCAGCTCGGCTTTTTCTTTCGCCGTGAAGATACCCGTCGATTCGACGACGATCTCGACGCCGTATTGCGCCCAAGGCAGGTTGCCGGGGTCGCGCTCGGCAAATACTTTGATTTCTTTGCCGTTGACGATCAGCGTGCCGTCGCCGGCTTTAACTTCGGCGTCCAGACGTCCGTGCGTGGAGTCGTACTTCAGCAGGTGAGCCAGCGTATTCGTGTCGGTCAGGTCGTTGATCGCGACGATTTCGACATTCGGGTTGTTCAGCGCTGCGCGGAACACGTTGCGGCCGATACGGCCAAATCCGTTAATACCTACTTTTACCATGCGAGGTGCCTCCTCAGTGAATGGATAATATTGCAAGACGGAACAAAAGTCCGTCATGACAACTGGAATTTATTCAGGAGCTTGCTGCTCCAAAATCGCTCGGGCCGCCGCCTCATCGGTGATCAGCACGTCGGTGTGGCCGGAGCGCATAATGGCGTCGATAGCCGGACCTTTGCTGGCCCCGCCCGCCACGCCGATTACCGTATCCATGGCGTCGATATCCTCCAGCCGCAGGCCAACCGTCGGCATCTTGTGCACAACCCCGCCTTTGCGGTTAAAATAGTAACCGAACGCTTCGGCATGAGCGCCTTCGGCCAGCAGGGCCTCGCAGGTTTCCTGCGGAACCTGGCGCCTGCGCGCCATTACCAAGGCTTCCCCAATGCCGTGCAGCACAATCCTGGCCCGGCGGATCAATTCCACGATTTCGCGAATGTTGGGCTCTTGCATCAACGTCTGGTACGCGTCTTCGCTCAGGTGATCGGGAACGTGCAGCATCCGGTACTGGCCGCCGGTCCGCTTGGCCATGGCCGAGGCGATCGTATTCGCCTGCAGCTCGACCCGCTCGCCAAGCCCCCCGCGCGCCGGCACGAACAAGGTGCCCTTTAGCTGCGGAGAAGCGACGAGTTGTTCCGCGACCTGTGCCATCGTGGTGCCGCCCGTAACGGCGACGATGCCTTCCGGGACAGCGTACTTGCGCAGCGCCGCCGCGGCCGCCCGGCCCAGCTCGGCCTTGGCCAGCGGCGACTGGTCGCAATCGCCGACCACGACGGTGACCTGCCGCAGCCCGTATCGCTGCCTCAACTGCTCCTCCAGCTCGGAGAGACCGAACAGTTCCTTGACGATCGGCTCGATCTCTTCCACGATGCGGCGGCCTTCGTCGGTGAGGCGCATGCCGGAGGCTTCCATGGTCAGGAGCCCCTGCTCCTTCAGAAAATTCGTCTCAGCCCGCAGCACCCGCTCCGTCCATCCGAGCGAGGCCGCCAGCGTGCGTCTGCCGATGCTCCGGGACAACCCGATTTGCTGCAAGATCGTATATCGCTTTCGAAGCTGTTCGTTCAGATCCGGCAGCAGCCGCTTCTGAATTTCGAGCAAGCGTCTCATCCGGAGAATCCCCCGTCTTACGGCCCCGGGTTAGTGGGACCTAATTCGTCCCGCCCTACCGTTTTTATGTCCCGCCTCTAATATACTCCAATCGGCTCCGTCCGCGCAAGGGGCGTATGCGTATGAAAAAAAGCACTTGATTTTTGCCCGCCGCTGTCCTATAATAGCAATTGTCGCTCTTGAAGGGCGGCCCAAATGAATCGTCCACATGCACCCGTGGTCCAATGGATATGACGTAGGCCTCCGGAGCCTGAGATCGAGGTTCGATTCCTCGCGGGTGCGTATATGCAGTCATCGAAACGGCGCATCGCCTTTAGGGCGGTGCGCCGTTTTTCGCGTTTATGGGCCCGGTCGGCCGAGGGCTGCGCCGCGAGCGGGCAACTTCCCGTTTACGGCGGATGATGTCCCCTTACTCCGCCCCTCTCAGTCGTCTGCGGATTTGTGCGGCGATGTCGCCGGGACGGTCGATTTGGACGATGACGTACTTGTACCGCTCGTGTCCGTCCAGCTCGATGTGCAGCAGCGGCACGCGCCGCTCGAACGACAGGAAGTACCACTCGTTCCCGTACTTGAAGCTGCCTTCGTAGACGTAAAAACCGGGGACGGACGTTCCCGGCATCCTCAGCATCCACAGCGGAGGGTCGAACTCGTCCACGAATACGTCCCGGATCGTCCTGTAAGGCATGACGACCTTCCTTTTCACAGCCAGCCAACTGACCAGCCCCTTCAAGCGCAGCGTCAATTCCGTCTCGCCGAAATGCAGTTCTCTTCCTTTCAACGCGCACTCCCCTCCCTAAACCGCAAATGCCCCGTTTGTCCGGATTCCCCGACCCGCTTGCGGCCGGGCTGCAGGGATGTTTGACCTTCTTTGACTTTTTCCGCGCAATGTATTATGATGAGGTCATTCGCAACATATTCTTCAACCATCCCTCGAAGGAGGTATTGTCCCATGAACATGAATTTCATTCCAATGGTCGTCGAACAGGACGCTCGCGGCGAACGCGGATATGACATTTACTCCCGCCTGCTGAAGGACCGCATTATCTTCCTCGGCACCCCGGTGAACGATGTCGTCGCCAACTCCATTATCGCACAGATGCTGTTCCTGGCGGCACAAGACCCGGAGAAGGACATTTCCCTCTATATCAATAGCCCCGGCGGCTCGATTACGGCGGGCATGGCGATCTACGATACGATGCAATTCATCAAGCCGGACGTCTCCACGATCTGCGTCGGCATGGCCGCGTCGATGGGCGCGTTCCTGCTGGCTGCGGGAGCCAAAGGCAAGCGTTACGCTCTGCCGAACAGCGAAGTGATGATTCACCAGCCGCTGGGCGGAGCGGAAGGCCAAGCCTCGGATATCGAGATCCGCGCCCGCCGCATCCTTAGGATGCGCGAGAAGCTGAACAGCATTCTCGCCGAGCGCACCGGCCAGTCGATCGAGAAGATCAACCGCGACACCGACCGCGATTACTTCATGAGCGCGCAGGAAGCGGTGGAATACGGCATCATCGACAAGGTGATCGAAGCCGCTCCGGCGAAAGCTTAAGCCCGCGGCGGATCGTCCGCCCGGAGACGGCATGCCGCCTCCGGACACGGAACAGGGTTGCCTCCCTCGGCCTAAATGCCGACCGGCGGGCAACCCTGTTTTTTGTAGATTCTCCCCGCATATCCACGCATCCGGCCGTCAGAACTGGAAGTAGATAAACGTATTCTCCACACCGCGCGTGAACACGATCAGGAACAGCGCAGCGGCCGCGTACGCGACGCTGCGAACCGGAAACGGGATTTTGCGGAACCAGATGCCGTAGAGCTTGCTCCCCTTCTTCATCGCGAAATACTCCAGCACGTGGAACAGATACAGCGCCGCGAAGATGAGCAGATGGTTCAACACCGAATCGGTCAGCCGGAGATGCCAGACATGCGCCATCTTGTAGATCAACAGCACGGCCGTCTCCAGATTGTCCGCGCGGAACAGCACCCATCCGATGCAGACGAGATGGAACATGGCGAACACCGCAACAACCACCCGAGCCGCCTTCGGTATCGACAGCTTGTCCGCGACCGCTTGCAGAGGTTTTTTCACGAGCCGGTAGCCGATCAGCAGCAGGCCGTGGTAAGCTCCCCATAGCACGAACGTCCACGACGCCCCATGCCATAATCCCGACAGCGTCATCGCCAGCCAGAGGTTGAAGTACGTGCGAATCTTGCCTTTCCGGTTGCCGCCGAGCGGAATGTAGACGTAGTCGCGAATCCAACTGGACAGCGTGATATGCCACCGGGTCCACAGCTCCGACGGGTTTTGGCTGATATACGGCGATTTGAAGTTGAGCGCCAGCTTCATCCCCAGCATGTAGCCGAGACCGAGCGCCATCTCGCTGTACGCCGAGAAATCCATCAGTACCTGAAACGCAAACAAATACGTCCCCGTCCAGGCTTCCCCCGTGGACATCATCGTACCTTTGGCATAGATGCCGTCCACGATCGGGGCCAAATAATCGGCGATCATGATCTTCTTGAACAGGCCGAGCCCGAACCAGAACACGCCCCGCCGGAAGTTGTACAGGCGGAAGCGGATGGAAGCCATGCCTTCGATCTGGGGCATGAACTCTTTCCCCCGCATGATCGGCCCCGCGATCAGATGCGCGAACAAGGAGATAAACACCCAGAAATGAAGCAGCGAACGGCAAGCGGGTATGTATCCCCGGGCGACGTCCACCGTATAAGCGATCAACTGGAAGGTATAAAAGGAGATGCCGACCGGCAACACGATGTTCTGCACGAACGAATCTTCCGACACCAGACGAATGCCCGCCGTATGTTCCAACGCTTCCAGCAAAAAGACCGAGTATTTGAAAAAGGCCAGGTTAAACAGGTTCCCGCCGACGGTTACGAACAACCAGAACCGCTTGCGGCGTCCCGACTCAATCAGCCGCGTTCCGATAAAGGTGAAAACGGTAACGGCAAGGAACAGCGCCAGCATGCCCCAACCGGTCACCGCGTAGAACAAGACGTTCGCCGCGCCGAGCGTATACGCCCGGTATCGGGGCAGCAGATAATACAAGAACAACACGATCGCAAACATGACCAGAAATTCGGTTGAATGAAACAGCATCAGTCCGTCCCCTTCCCGGCCAGTTCCTGCCACAGACGCTCGCCCAGCACCCGGTAGCCTTCCGGCGTAAAGTGCTCGTGATCGGTGTACAGCTCATGCGGAAGCTGTCCTTGATAGTTGATCAGGCGGACGCCGCGGTCGCGGAACATCTGCTCGATCGCCGCCAGATTCGCCTTATAGCCCGGCTTCTCGACGAATTCCCGCATCAGCACGGGATTGACGCCGCCCATGTAGAAAAGCGACTTCCGCTTGTCGATCAAGCCGAGAATCCGATCGAGGAAATACACGTCGATCGAGGACTCGTCCAGCTTGAGCGGTTGGTCGGTCATAATGCGGGTATATTCCGGCTGCATCAGGTACTCTTTTAACCCTTGCTTCTCCGTCCACGTCCGGATATCGCCGATGGCGTGCGTCGCCAGACTGTCGCCCTTCCAATGCAGCTTCAGCGACTGCTTGAGATAGTCCCGGTACTCCACGGCCGACAGAGGCGGAACGAGCATGGAGGCGAACCGCTTGGCCATGCTGGCCTCGGGAGCCTTGTACCCGTTGCTTTCCAACTGCGGCCGAACCCGTTCGAACGCTTCCGGATCGTACGCCTTCAATTCTTCCTTCAGCCAGAACACCGCCGGCGGTTCGGGATTGCGCTCCACGAACGAGGCGTAACGAATGTTGAGCAGCACCCGGTCGGTTGAGATGCCGTAGTCGCGCAGCATCAGCAGCACCGTATACACATCGCCGAGTTGCATGGCGGGCATCGCGAAGTTGAACACGGCCGGGCCTTCGCCGGACCGCTGGCGGAACAAGCGGAATTGGGCCGACATCGAGTCCTTGGGCGCGACCGGGCTGCCGAACCCGACGGAATCCCCTACCATCACCACATAATCGTCCAGCTTGTTCGAATCGATAAACGCTTTCACTTCGCGGATCGGCGCAATCAGATTGCGGGTGTCATCTTTGACGGTGTCATAGTCCAGCCGATCCGGGTAGACGTCTTCCATCGGGACGAGCTCCGCGATCGCCGCTTGGCCCGCGACGAAGCATAACAGCGTCGCAACCAGCACCGCCAGCCCTTTGCGCAGATGTCTGCCGGTCGTCGCGGATAAGGCTCGTCCGCTTTTTTTCGGCGCTAATGCCGGAAGAAGGGGTTCGGTCATGGCTTCCTTTCCTTTCGCCGCCAAATATTAACTATGTAAAATTATAGGGGATGGACGCGGACATGACAATGCACATGCCGAACGCAACAAGCGCCGCCCCATCGGGCGGCGCTGCATGCAGCCGTTACTTCGCGCGTTCGTCCAGCGGAACGAACAACAGATCGACCGGGAAGGCGGACCCTGCAGGCGGCGTAAACTCGATATCGACGTAGTCCTCCTCGCCGGTTGTGCGGTGCACGATCTGCAGGCGCTCGAACGGCAGGATGACGCCCGAATCCGGCAGCAACACGAATTCGCCGTCGATTTTGATCGGACCTTTGAACACGCCCGCGCGAGGCAGGAACAGAATCGTCGATTTCTTCGGTTTATGAATCCGGATCTTGTAGAGCACGCCGAAGTTCGCGTCGGCCTGAACGGCCTGCTGGCGGAATACGTCGTACCCCTCCACCCACGGGTCGATGTCCGGCGCTCCGAAGGTCAGAGCGGACGTCTCCTCGAACTGACTGCCGTCCACTTCCCAACGGATCTCCGATACCGGGAACGAACCGCGGATATGCCCCTGGAACGGCAGCGGCTTCAGGTTCGGGTTCAAGACCCCGGTTGTCTTGGTGGCCGCCACGAAGGAAAATTCCACCTCGCCGTCCGTCTCCAGATCGTAGAACAGATTGACGCCTTGGCCGGGCCTAAAGTCCGGGAACCGCTTGTAAATGCGTGTCTGGCCAGCGGGAATGACGAGTTTCTCGGAGATCGGTTCGTTCATCAGGAAGTCGACGGACGCTTGATGACCGATCATGTTGGCGTAGATCGAAGGGTACACCTCGCCCTTGCGCGTCGTCGTGACGGTTATGCTGCGGTTGGTCGTATTGCGGGCGACGATCGCGAATTCCGCGGTTTCTTTCATCCCGTTCAAGTGGTCGGCGTACAACCGGCCTTGGCCGTTGATGACGTCGCGGTACAAAACGCCTTCCTCGTAGAATGTCTCCGGGCTGTCGCTCAGCAGCAGCTTCCGGCCTTCTATATATTCGACTTTGGTTTTCGGCAGTTGCGGACGGTTCAGGAAATGGGCGTACAGCATCGGCCAATTCGCCTTGATGAACGAGCCGACCGGACTCCGGTAAATTTGGTATTCCAGCTCGGTGAAGTAGACATCCCGGGTGACCTCGATCGTCCGCTTGTAGACGTCGCTCGTATTCCCGTGCGGGTCTTTGACTTGCAGACTGATCTCATGCTTGCCGGCCTTGAAATAAGCGTCCTGCTTGCCCTTCCACTCGTAGACGGGCAGGCCTTCCGCGTCCGGATCGTAGCTCAGGTCGGTGAAGCGCACCGGTTCGCCGATCTTGTACACGCTCTTGTCGGTTACGAATTTGGCGACCGGGCGCGAATTGCCGGTATCCGTAATCACTCCGGCCGGATGCGGAACATAGATCAAATGAATGCGCCGAAGCTCGGAATCGTATTGGTACTCGATTCCCAGGTAAGTCATCAGCCAGGAGAATTTCACCATCAGGTTGCCGTTTACGTTGGCGGCCACTTCGTCGAAATGCTGCCAGTATTCGTTAATAAACACCGATTTGTTGAACGGATCGATGCGGATTTCCACGCCGTTCGGCAACACCATCTTCGCCATGCGTTCGGCTTCGTTCCATTCGACCGGATAACCGAGCACCTCTCCCATCTTCCGGGCCGGCACATAAGACGAACCGTTAATGACGGTCAGAGGCTGCTCCCAATTCTGAATCTCATGGTTCACGACGACTTCCGGCCTGTCCAAATACAGATACAATTCGATCGGGCTCGACGTAATCTCCCGACTGAAGCCGCTCGCTTCCTCCGCGGTTGCCGGGGCGGCCGCTCCAACCGTCATGGCGCCGGCCAACAATACGGCCGCCGCCCGGCGCTTCCAAGTCTGTTCGCTCATAGCAGCAGGTTCTCCTCCCAGTTGCTTCTCTATGTATAGACAAAACAAAAACCAAAAAAACCTTTCTCCACCAGACGTCTATTAGACGCGCCGGATAGAAAAAGGTTGCACGGCGAAGCTCGGTTTGAAGCGGCTTATTGATTTTCCAGTTCTTCCTTGTTCACAAGCGCGACTAAAGCGTTTACAGCCTGTTCCGCGTCTGAACCTTCCGCACTAATGTAGACCTCCGTGCCGGAGCTGATGGCAAGGCTCATAATCCCCATGATGCTTTTCGCATTAACTTTTTTGTCGTCCTTCTCGACGAAAATCTCGGACGAGAATTTATTGGCTTCCTGCACGAATAAAGCTGCCGGTCTGGCATGCAGTCCTGTCTTAAGCCTCACGACTACCGGACGCTTCGTCAACTCCAATACCCCCTACAAGGAAATTACCGAAAATACCTCTTGTGTTCTGCTATTATACCATCTTTTCAAGCGGACGTCACGATTTCCGCAACTTTTCCGCCAGTTCGTCGATTTTGCGCAGCCGATGGTTCACTCCGGACTTGCTGACAGGGCCTTCAAGCAGCTCGCCGACCTCTTTCAGATTCATGTCGGGATGCAGCAAGCGGATTTTCGCCACCTCGCGCAGCTTCTCCGGCAAGGCGTCGAGACCGATCTCCTTCTCCAGAAACCGGATATTGTCGATTTGTCTCATCGACGCGCCGATTGTTTTATTCAGATTGGCCGTTTCGCAGTTGACGATCCGGTTCACCGAGTTGCGCATATCCTTCATGATACGGATATCCTCGAACTTGAGCAAGGCTTGATGGGCCCCGATCAGGCTCAGGAACTCGACGATCTTCTCGCCTTCCTTCATGTACAGGATAAACCCTTTTTTGCGCTCGATCACTCTTGCGTTGAGATTGAACTTGTTGGCGAGCCGACACAGCGCCTTGCAATGCTCCTCGTACATGGAGGCGATTTCGAGGTGATACGAAGACCCCTCCGGATTGTTGACCGATCCTCCCGCCAGAAACGCTCCCCGCAGATAGGCTCGTTTGCAGCAAGGGTTCTTGATGATTTCTTTGTCGATGCCTGGCGTGAAGACGAACCCTTCGCTGACAATTCGAAGCTCCTTCAGCACCTCCTGCACTTGTCCAGGCACCCGCACGATGTAGACGTTGTTCTTCTTGAGGCGCATTTTTTTGCGGACAAGCAGCTCCGTATGGACGTTGAACTGCCGCTTGAGCAGCGAGTAGATCCGTCTGGCGATCGCCGCGTTCTCCGTCGATATATCCAGCACGATGCGTTGGTTCGTGAGCTGTACGGAACCGTTCATGCGGATCAGCGCGGACAACTCGGCTTTGTCGCAGCAACTGTTTTCGTTCTCAATCAGCGTTAATTCTTTTTTGGTCTGTGCGGCAAACGACAGGGGACTCACCTCTTCCGCCCGATCCATCCCTCCACCAGCTCGTGGATATGGCGGCTTAACTTCTCGGCATCGTGCCGCAGATAGGTGCGGAACAGCACCAATTGATCGGCCACCACCTTGTAGCCCCGACGCGTTAACTCGTCGAGATCGAGGTGTACGGCGCGCGCGCCTTGCTCCGCGTATTGATTTTGAACCTGCGGCGGTATTTCGCCGTTATTGACAATGACATAATCGAATAAATGATGCCCGACATGTTCGTGGATGACGCGAAGATGATCGGAGACCGAGAAATCGTCGGTTTCGCCGGGCTGCGTCATCACGTTGCAAATAAATATTTTCACGGCCTGCGATTCCACGACCGATTGCGCGATTCGCGGCACCAGCAGATTGGGCAGGATGCTCGTATATAGGCTTCCCGGCCCGACAAGGATCGCGTCGGCTTGCCTGATCGCGTCGATCGCTTCTTCAAGCGGGCTGACGTCGGCCGGTTCGATGAACACCCGTTTGATCCGCCCGCCGGCTTTCGGAATGTTGGACTCGCCCGTAACGATCGTGCCGTCTTCCATCTCCGCGTGAAGAACAAGCGCCCGCTCCGATGCGGGCAGCACCTGGCCGCGCACGGCCAGCACCCGGCTCAGCTCCTTGATGCCGCTGACAAAGTCGCCGGTTATGTCCTTCAGCGCAGCTAATATTAGGTTGCCCAAACTGTGCCCGGCCAATCCCGATCCGTTCGCAAACCGGTGCTCCAGCATTCGGGACAGCAGCGGCTCCGCCGTAGCCATCGCGCTGATTACGTTGCGGATATCGCCGGGAGGGGGCATATCCATCTCCTCCCGGAGAATGCCCGAGCTGCCGCCGTCGTCGGCTACCGTCACAATGGCTGTAATGTCCAGCGGTTTTTCCTTCAGCCCCCTGAGCATCACGGACAAGCCGGTTCCTCCGCCGATTACGACAACCCGCGGCCGCCGCGCCGCCGTATTCGATTTCAAAGGGCTTCACCTCTCACGTTCGATCGCGTTCCGCGTCCCGGTGCGTCACCCGCACCGTTTCCGTCTCGCTCGCCCCAAGCCTGCGCCCCAGATATTCCGCCAACGCGACCGAGCGGTGCTTGCCGCCGGTGCAGCCGATTCCGATGACGACCTGACTCTTGCCTTCCTTGACGTATTGGGGAATAAGGAATTGCAAAAGATCCAGGAGCTTGCCGAGAAATTCCTGCGTCTCCGGCCATTTCATGACATATTCGTACACTTCGGCGTTTTGCCCCGTCAGCGGCCGCAACTGGTCGACGTAATGGGGATTGGGCAGGAACCTCACGTCGAAGATCAGATCGGCGTCGATCGGCACGCCGTATTTGAAACCGAAAGATACGATATTTAAGGATATGCGGCGGGAGTCCAAATGAGTAAATCGGGCCGACAATTTCGCTTTCAGCTCGGCCGGCTTCAAACGGCTGGTGTCGATGACCTGGGTCGCCTGACCCTTAAGCTCCTCGAGCAGACGGCGCTCCGCCTGGATGCCCTCGAGAGGCGACCCTTCCGGGGACAACGGATGCCGCCGCCGGCTCTCCTTGTACCGTTGAACCAACTGGTCGTCGGTCGCATCCAGAAACAGGATTTCGAAGCTGATGGTATGATGCTGCTTGAGCACTTGCAGCGATTCCGACAGCGCCTGAAAAAATTCGCGCCCCCGCAGGTCGATGACCAGCGCCACGTTGCGAACCTTGCCGTTCGACTGCTCGATCAGCTCGGCGAATTTGGGGATCAGCACGGGAGGCAGGTTATCGACGCAAAAATAACCGAGATCCTCCAGACACTGCACGGCAATCGTCTTGCCCGCGCCCGACATGCCCGTGATGATAACCAGCCTTGATTGCGCCACTAACTCTTCCATCGTGTCGGTCTCCCTCCCAATTCGCCCGCGCTTCAGGCGGACGCAGCCATGATCGCTTGCTTTAGTGGATCAGCAGTCCGGCCGCGCCGACGACTCCGGCGTTATTGCCGAGCGTAGCCGGCACGATCTCCACGCCTTCGTGGGCGGCTTCCGTCGTGTTGCAGATGAACGACTCCCGGATTTGCTGGAATAAAAACTCTCCGGCTTTGGACACGCCTCCGCCGATAATAAACCGCTGCGGATTCAAGACAACCGCCACGGCCGCCATCGACTTCCCGAGGTAATTGGCCGCGCGCGCCACGATGCGCTTGGCGACCTCGTCCCCCGCTTTGGCCGCGTCGATGACGTCCTTGGCGGTAATGTCGCCGTCGATCAGCTTCAGAGACGTATCGTCGCCGCGCTCGACGGCATCTTTCGCCATGCGGATGATGCCGGTCGCCGACGAGACGGTCTCCAGGCAGCCCTTCTGCGAGCAGCCGCATTGGATGGCCTCCAGATCGGGCACAACCTTCATATGCCCGAGCTCGCCCGCCATGCCGTTAAAGCCTTCGACGAGCTTGCCGCCGACGATGATGCCTCCGCCGACCCCCGTGCCCAGCGTATAGCAGACGACGTTGGGCACGCCTTTGCCCGCTCCGGCCCAAGCTTCGCCCAGCGCGGCGACGTTGGCGTCGTTGTTGATGACGACTTTCTTGCCCAGCCGCTTCTCCAACCCGCTGCCGACATGAACGTTCCGCCAGCGGAGGTTCGGAGACAGCTTGACGAAGCCCGCCGGGATATCCAGAAATCCCGCGATGCCCGCGCCGATGCCGGCCACCTGGTCCCACTCGAACGGGGAATCCTGCACGATCTTGCGCACGTAGGAAGCGATATTGTCCATGACGACTTCCGGACCGTGCTCGGTGCCGGTCGGACCCTCATACGTATGCAGCAGATTGCCTTCCGCGTCGCAGATGCCGACCTTGATCGCCGTACCGCCCATGTCTACGCCAACATATATGTTCTCCGACACAATGGTCACCTCGAATATGCATTCTCCATAGTTAGTCGCTAAACCAACTATAAGCCATGCCCATGGGCTGGTCAAGAGAAGAGGCCGTCCCGGCGCGGTTGGAGAAATGCTCCATACGCCGAGACGGCCGCATGCCCGTCCCTTATGATTTTACAGCGAGACGCTCCAGTCGTGCGTCGAATTGCCTTCCAGGAACCGTTCGCAATCGAGCGCCGCCATACAGCCGCTGCCCGCCGCCGTAATCGCTTGGCGGTATCTCTGGTCTTGCACGTCGCCGCAAGCGAAGACGCCCGGTACGTTCGTTTCGGTGGTGCCCGGCTTCACGATCAGATAGCCGTGATCGTCGGTAGCCAACTGGCCGTTCAGGAACTTCGTGTTCGGCGTATGGCCGATCGCCACGAAGATGCCGTCCGTCTCGAGAATTTCTTCTTCTCCCGTCTCGTTGTTGCGGACTTTAAGACCCGTGACGCCGCGATCCCCGGACAAAACTTCCAGAGGCGTTCTGTTGAGGCTCCAGACGATTTTCGGGTTTTCGCGCGCGCGGTCTTGCATGATTTTGGAAGCGCGCAGCTCCTCGCGGCGATGAACGATCCGCACCTCCGACGCGAACCGCGTCAGGAAGTTCGCCTCTTCCATCGCGGAATCGCCTCCGCCGACGACGATGATTTTTTTGCCGCGGAAGAAGAAGCCGTCGCAAGTGGCGCAGGTGCTGACGCCGCGGCCGATGTTGTCGCGTTCGCCCGGGATGCCCAGCAGCTTGGCTGATGCGCCCGTGGAGATGATCAGCGTCTCGGCGACAAGCTCACCGTGGCCTTCGACTTGAAGCTTGAACGGCCGTTGGGACAGATCGACGCTGTTGACCCAACCGGTCCGGAATTCGGCGCCGAACCGCTCGGCTTGCTTGCGCATGTTGGCCATCAGCTCCGGGCCCATGATCCCCTCGGGGAATCCCGGGAAGTTCTCGACCTCGGTGGTTGTCGTCAATTGGCCTCCCGGCTCCGGTCCCTCGATCACGAGCGGTTTCAGGTTCGCACGCGCGAGGTAGATGGCGGCAGTCAGTCCGGAAGGTCCTGTGCCAATTACGATCGATTTATACATAGTGCTCCTCCTTCGCGTAATCAATCTCGAAAACCCCTGGCCCGCCGCAGGGCAGGCTCAGGGGCAGGTTTGCCGGTCGGTACGGCTTACTTCGCAACCAGGTGCTTTTGTCCCGGCTTCCAGTTCATTGGGCACAAACCGCCGGATTGCAGAGCTTGCAGAACGCGCAGCGTCTCGTCGACGGAACGGCCGACATCGTTATGATTGACCACTTGGTATTTCAAGATTCCATCCGGATCGATGATGAACAGGCCGCGCAGGGCGACGCCTTCCTCTTCGATCAGTACGCCGTAGTCGCGCGCCACTGTTTTCAGAATATCCGACGCAAGCGGGAAGTTCAACTGGCCGAGGCCGTTTTCTTCGCGGGGCGTGTTGATCCACGCGCGGTGCGTATGCTTGCTGTCGACGCTGACGCCGAGAATTTCCGTGTTGAGATCGGCGAACGTCTGTGCGGCATCGCTCAGGGCGACGATCTCGGTCGGGCAGACAAACGTGAAATCAAGCGGATAAAAGAACAGGACAAGCCATTTGCCTTTATAGTCGGACAAGGAAACGCGGCCGAAGTCTTTGCCGTTGCCAAGCGCCGTTTCCATCGTAAAATCGGGTGCCGGTTTACCTACCAAACGTGCGGTCATTGTATGGTTCCTCCTTTTTTATACTGAGTCTCTCTCGTTCACAGTTCATATCCTACAATACCCCAAAAGACACCGTCAATAACTATAATGATTCCTTATTTAAAATCATTATAATATGTGGCGATATTGTGAACAGAGGACCAAGGAGGCCCGTTAACGGTTCTGCAGCGGCAGCCATTCGATCACGCGTCGAATCTGTTCGTCCCAGCACGCCCAATTGTGGTCGTTGTCGTCTTCCTCGTACGTCAGCTCGTAACCGAGCCGCAAGAGATGGTCCCGGAACCGCACGTTGTCATCGTACAGGAAGTCGGCTTTGCCGCAATACTGGTACAGCTTGGGCGGCTCATCCCCGGATTCCCGCAGCTGCTCCGCCAGCGTGAACAGATCGTGCTTGGTCCCGACGATCGCTTCCTCCCTGCCGCCGAAGATCAGATCGTAATCCTCTCCGAATCGTCCCGCCTGCGCGGCCGGGTCGGTGACGGCCGACAGCGCGGCGGCCGCGGCGAACCGTCCGGGATGCGACAGCGCAAGCTTCAGCGTCCCGTATCCGCCCATCGAATTGCCCGCCACAAAGTTATCCTCCCGGCGATCGGACAACGGGAAAAACGACCGGCAGAGCTCGGGCAGTTCCTCGCTGACGAATGTCCAGTATTTGGCGCCGTACTTCATATCCGTGTAGAAGCTGCGATTGACCGCCGGCATGACGACAGCCAATCCCCGGCTGGCCGCGTAACGCTCCACCGAGGTGCGCCGCAGCCAAATCGAGTGGTCGTCGGACAGACCGTGAAGGAGGTATAACGTCGGATGGAGCCGAGTCTCCGACGCCCGGGAATCCATGCCGATCTGGGACCGGGTCTGCTGCGGCAGGATAACGTTCATGGAAGCGGTGACCCCCAGCGCTTCGGAATAAAAGCTGACTTGCATCAGAGCCATTTCGTATTCCTCCCATTATGTAGTCTCGAACCCGGAAATGCCCTAACGCCCGGTATGGCCTGAAAAAAACCGCCAGGACCGCGTCCTGACGGTTTTTTTGCTCGCGCTGAATCCCCGCGCGCGAACGCTCCGGCCGCATTCGTCGATCTCCTCGCAACGCGCCGGACCGCATCCGCCAACCGCGGGACCGCCAAGCCGTTACTCCTCCGTCTGTCCGTTGCCGTCCCAACGCAAGAAGAGAGCCTTCATCTTCTCGCGCAGCGAACAGGCTTCGTCGATCATTTTCGCGTTGCGGCTGACCGTTGTGATCGACACGCCGTACCGCAGGGCCACGTCGTGGTACGTCAGACGTCGTCGGTGCATCTTCGCCGTCCAGTATTCGAGCGCGGCAGCCCAGCCGTCCGGCTTCACCATCTTCGGAACGTTGGGATAGGTGCGCGACAGAAACTCGACCCACAGCGTCTCCGCGTCATGCTGCTGCACCACGTCGTAACGCTGATCCATGCGCGACTTGGCCAATTCGAGAATCTCCTGCCAGCGGTCGCGCCATTCCGGCAGCTTCGAGGAGATCGGCTTGGCGCGCACGACCACCTGCTCGCCGCCGATGACGACATGCAGCGGTTCGGATATGTTCATGGAGCGGAGAACGTACAGCGCCACCTTCTTCAATTCGTCCTGCTGATTCGGGTCCAGCAGAAAATCGCGCAGCGCGTATTCCACTTCTTGATCCGCGATAAGACCGAACGCCTGAATGACCTGCAGCTTCGTGCCGGGGTCGCCGTGGCGCAGCGCCCAGAAAAACGACGAGCGGACCAGAGGATCGCGGCGAAGCTGTTCCGGGATCGCCCCGCTCGGATCGGACACCAGCTTCTTCAACTGTTCTTCGAGCGGCAAATGGTAGTGATAGCTGACTTTGTCCGGCCGCTCCTCCTCCGGCAGCTCCAGCTTGCTCAGATAATAATCCGCGATCGGCGCTTCGGGATCCATTTGGCCCGCGCGAGCCCACAATCGGCGCGCTTCGTCGGTCCGTCCGGTATTGTACGCGGCCACGGCCGCATAATGGTACAAGCAAGGCTCTTGACGTCCGCCTCCGTGTCTAAGCAAGCGGCGGAACAATCCGTATGCCGCCTCGTGCTCGCCAAGAATGCCCATCGTCGTCGCCATCTTGAACAGATGCTCCTGATGGAAGGGCAGCGTCTTGCGCAGCAGTCCCAGCAGCGACTCCAGACGCTCCCGGTCGCCGGCGTGCTGGCAAAAAATCGCCAGATTGCACAACCCGTGCAGATTGCCCGGCTCGATGTCCAGCACGTCTTGAATCGTCGTCGCCGCTTTTTCAAACTGCCCCATGTAGTAATACGCCAATGCCAGATTGTTGCGCGCCGCCAGAAACTCCGGCCTGCTCTTGACCAGCTTCTCCAGCACGCGAACCGCTTCGGCGAATTTGCCTTCCTCCAGCAAGGCCCGGGCCCGGTCATGCTCGAACAGCCCTTCCCGGCATTTGATCGTGGCGACGGTTATGGGACGCTCCAGCTCCTGGCTGAGGAAATCCATCATCTCTTGCGCTTCGTCCAGATAGTGTCCGTCAGGGTCCTGTTCGAGATAACGAATCAGCGCCTTCTCCGCGGATTCGAAATCGTCCATATTGGCATAATTGTTCGCCATATAGAAATAACATTCCGTCATGGTCGAATCCAAATGGTCCAGCACATGCTGCAAAATCCGGTTGGATTCCCCGTAATCGCCCAACTCGGACAAAACTCCCGCCAGATTGCAATGATTCACCGGATTCTCCGGCTCGTACTCGGCGGCTCGGCGAAAATACTTCAAAGCCCGGTCGTACCGGTGACGGTCCATAGACTGGACGGCGCGCTCATAGAAAAACGTCGCATCCATCGCGATCGGGATAATATTCGGTTTGCGCGTTCCCGCCGCGGGGTTGTTCGACTTCATCGGCGACACCTCCGGTCTTCCCATTCGTAGAATAAACAAGCCCGCGCCCCGATCGGGACGCGGGGCCGGTTTCCTTGAGTATATCAGACGCCGCCGTATTTAAACAATGTGCTAAGGCTTCCGCCTTCTTCGATGATGCGGATGGCGTCGGCAAACAGCTTGGCCACCGACAGCACCCGGAACCGGTTGGAAGCCTCTTCCGGAATCGCAATCGAGTCGGTAATGACGACCTCCCGGATGCTCGGATGATCCAGACGCTGCAGCGCCGGACCGGAGAACACAGGGTGGGTCGCGCAGATCAGGGCGTCTTTCGCTCCGCGTTCTTTCAGACTTTCGACGACATTCACGATGGTTGTGCCCGTATCGATCAAGTCCTCGATAATGATCGGGGTCCGGCCTTCGACCTCGCCGATGACATGCGTAATCACCGATTGGTTGTGCTCGGGACGCTTCTTGATCATAATCGCAAACGGCGCGTTCAGGATATTGGCCAAATTTTCCGCGGTTGTCGCGCGGCCCGCATCCGGCGATACGACAACCGGATTTTCCACGTTCAGCGATTGGATGTAGTCGCTGATCAGGTCCAGCGCGGTGAGATGGTCAACCGGAATATTAAAGAAACCTTGGATGGCTGGCGCATGCAAATCCAACGTCATAATCCGGCTCGCTCCGACTGTAGTCAGCACGTCCGCGAGCATCTTCGCCGATATCGGCTCGCGAGGCGCTGATTTGCGCTCTTGGCGGGAATATCCGTAGTACGGCACGATCAGGTTGATCGTACGCGCGGATGCGCGTTTCGCCGCATCGATCATGACCAGCAGTTCGACTAAATGCTCGTTGATCGGATGCGAGAATGTCTGAACGAGGAATACGTCGCAGTTCCGGATCGTTTCTTCGTACAGACAGTATACTTCGCCGCTTTTGAAGCGCGACAGCTTGATTTTGCCCAACGGCTGACCAAGCTCCTTACAGATCGCTTGCGCGAGCTTCGGGTTCGAAGACCCGGAGAAAATCTTCACGTTGTGGCCTTGCATGGCTTACCTCCTATGGGATTTGCATGCCTTTATTATAACGTGCAGGCATGTATTTTCAAATTGCCGAAATGTGTACTAAATGTGTCGAAAAAAATGTGCCCTCCTTACGCTCCGAGCGCCTTGCCCGGTCCGGATGGGGATTGCGGAACGTCCCCGGAAGCCGGACGCGTACCCCGCCACTCGATTGCCGCCCGGCTGTAGCCGAGAGACAACGCGAGGCTGACGGCAACCGTCACAACGAAGCCTCCGAGCAGCACAGCCTTGTTCATCGCGTGCAGACCCGCGCTTTTCGTATACGTATCCCACATCGACAGCACCAGAGGATGCACGAGATAAATCCCGAACGACGCTTGTCCGATCAGGGCGAGCAGGCGCAGCGGCTTCCGGTCGCGCCGGCTTTGGACGGCGGCTCCCAGCCAGAGGAACAGCAGGGCGGCGGCCAGTCCGTACAGATGGAAGGTCGTGTCGTAGGTCAACGCCGGCCAGTTCACCTTGCCTGTCGTCCAGACCCGGACGAGAAACGCTCCGCCGGCCGCGACCGCGAACAGAACGACAGGCGCGCCGAGCTTCCGATGAAGGGAGCGCCAGCGCTCATAGTTCCAACCGATCCAGCACCCCGTCAGAAGCACGAACATGTAATTGAACACGATCGTCGGCTTATGCTCGAACGGCCCCCAGTGTTCGTTTGCCAAGTAAAACGCGATCTGCGCGGCGGCTCCGATCGGAACCAGCGCCGCATTCAACTTCGGGAATCGCTTCAACAGCTCCATCAGAATCGGAAACAGCAGATAAAATTGAATGATGATGCTTAAATAATACAGATGATAGGACGATTGGCCCCACGGCAGCAGCGACCACCAATGTCCGGGGATCTGCGAGGGCTGAACCAATCTCGGCACGATATAGAAGTACGCGTAGAACACGGCCGACCAGACGAGAAACGGAATCATAATCTGGGTCAGACGCTTCCGGTAAAACTTCAGCATCTCTCGCCCGTCCCACCGGCCCTTGTACCGGTAGGCAAGCACAAGCCCGCTGATAAACAGAAAGACGGGCACCGCAAACAGCATCAACTGATTGGCGGTAAAAAAGAACGAGTGCCACGGCGTTCCCTCGGGCAGCCCGCCGACCGCCCCGGCGCTGGCGTGAATAAAAACGACGGCGAGGATCGCGATTCCGCGGACCAAATCGATTTCTTGCAACTTTTTCATGATGTCCCCCTCTCCCCTTAACCATGCTACCACAAAACCGGCCGCCGTAAAGAAGGAAAAACCTCCTCTTGGGGAACAATCCGAAAAATCCTCCGGGTTGCCGGCCATGTTATTCGTTTTTTCATGACAAAAGCCCCCGGATCGCTTTTGCGATCGAGAGGCTTGTTCTGCGGATGGGTTTATTTTTTCGGCTTCGGATGAAGATGGCGGCGTTCCAGCTCGGCCATGACGTCGTCCAGCGGCAGCTTGCGCTCGCGCAGCAGAACCATCAAGTGGAAGATCAAATCGCTCGCTTCGTAACGAAGCTCCTCGTTGTCTTTGTTTTTGGCCGCGATAATCACTTCCGCCGTCTCTTCGCCGACCTTCTTCAGGATCTTGTCGACGCCCTTCTCGAACAGGTACGTCGTATACGCGCCTTCCGGACGCTCCGCGTCGCGCTGCGCGATCGTGCTTTCCAGCGTCCCCAGCATGCGGAACCGGTCGCCCGTTGAATCGGCCGCCGCCGAGTCCCCTGCCATAACGACGTTACGGAAGCACGTATATTGTCCCGTATGGCAAGCCGGGCCCGCCGGGTCGACCGCGATCAGCAGCGTATCGCCGTCGCAATCGTAAGAAAGCTTGCGCACGCGCTGCGTATTTCCGCTGGTCGCGCCCTTGTGCCACAGTTCGCCCCGCGAGCGGCTCCAGAACCACGTCTCGCCGGATTCGAGCGTGCGCCGGAGCGACTCCTTGTTCATATACGCCAGCATCAAGACGTCCTTGCTTGCGGCGTCCTGCACGATCGCCGGCACGAGGCCGTCCCCGTCCCAGCGGATGACGGACGCCAATTCTTCATAACGGGAGGCATCCCAAGCTCCTTCCCATTTCGCCGCATCGCTGCCGCTCATCGGATCGGCACCCCTCTCTGTCTGACATAATTTTTAACGCCGTCAATCGTTAATTCCTTATAATGAAAAATCGTCGCGGCCAGTCCGGCGTCCGCCTTACCCTCCGTGAATACGTCGTAGAAATGCTCCGGCGCTCCGGCGCCGCCCGAAGCGATCACCGGAATCGACAGCGCATCGGATACCGCCTTCGTCAGCGGCAGGTCGAAGCCGTCCTTGGTCCCGTCGGCGTCCATGCTGGTGAGCAGGATCTCGCCCGCTCCGAGCCGTTCGACCTCGCGCGCCCACTCCAGAGCCCGCAGTCCGGTCGGATTGCGGCCGCCGTGCGTCACGACCTCCCATTCGCCCCATTCCGGGTTGAACCGCGCGTCGATCGCAACGACCATGCATTGGGAGCCGAACTTCTCCGCCCCTTCGGCGACCAGCCTCGGATTCCGCACCGCCGCGGTGTTGATGCCGATCTTGTCCGCGCCCGCGCGCAGCAGACGCTTCATATCGTCCGTACTGGCGATGCCGCCCCCGACCGTGAACGGGATCGTAATCTCGGCGGCCGTCTTCCGCACGACCTCGACCATCGTCGCCCGCCCTTCGACCGAAGCGGAGATGTCGAGGAACACCAGCTCGTCCGCGCCCTCGCGGTCGTAGACCCGGGCAAGCTCGACGGGGTCTCCCGCGTCACGCAGATTGACGAAGTTAACGCCCTTCACTACCCGTCCATCCTTCACGTCCAGACAAGGAATAATCCGCTTCGTCAGCATGCTTGCCGTCCCCCTTCCGCGGCGGAAGGACCGCACAGTTCCAGGAAGTTTCGGAGCAGCTTCATGCCGGTCTCGCCGCTTTTCTCGGGATGGAACTGCATGCCGCTGACGTTGCCCCGGCCTACGATCGCCGTTACCGGCTGATGGTAGTCGGTCGTCGCGAGCAGATCGCTCGGAACCTCCGGCAGCGCATGATACGAATGGACGAAATAGACGTGTCCGCCTGACACGCCCCGGAACAGCGGATGCTCCGGCTGCCGCAGCTCCAGCTCGTTCCAGCCCATATGCGGGACCTTGTAATCACCCCGAAACCGCACGACGCGTCCCGGCAGCAAGCCTAATCCCCGATGCCAGCCGTGCTCTTCGCTCTCGTCGAACAGAAGCTGCATGCCGAGGCAGATGCCCAGCAGCGGCTTGCCGCCCGCCGCGAAGGCGCGAACGGCATCGTCCAGCCCCGACTGCCGAAGATTGGCCATAGCGTCGCCGAATGCACCGACGCCCGGCAATATCGCCCCGTCGGCTGCGGCGATCTCCTTCGCGTCTCCGGTTACGACGGCTTCGAAGCCGAGCTTCTTCACCGCCTGGCTGACGCTGTGCAGATTGCCCATACCGTAGTCGATAATCGCGATCATCGGGCTTACAGCACTCCTTTCGTCGACGGCACGCCTTTCACGCGGGGGTCGAGGCTGGTTGCTTCGTCGAGCGCGCGGCCTAACGCCTTGAACACCGCTTCGATCATATGGTGCGTGTTTTGGCCGTAGTGGACGATGACGTGCAGCGTGATGCGCGCCTCCAGCGCCAGCTTCCACAAAAACTCATGCACCATCTCCGTGGAGAAGCTGCCGACTTGAGCCGACGGATATTCCGCCCGGTACTCGAAATGAGGCCGTCCGCTGATATCGATGACGACCTGCGCCAGCGCCTCGTCCATCGGCACGAATACGCTGGCGTACCGCTTGATGCCTCGTTTGTCGCCGAGCGCTTCCAGCAGCGCCTGGCCGAGGCAGATGCCGATATCCTCGACCGTATGGTGGTCGTCGATGTGCACGTCGCCTTCCGCTTCGACCTTCAGATCGAACTGGCCGTGCTTCGCGAACAGATCCAGCATATGATTCAGAAACGGAACGTCCGTGACGATGTCCGCTTGACCGGACCCGTCCACGCCGAACGTCAGCTTGATGTCCGTCTCGTTCGTTTTGCGCGCAATGCTTGCCGTGCGCGGTTGCTGCGCCGCCTCGCTCATGCTTCGTTCCCCTCTTTCTTTAACCGTACCTCGATCGCTCTCGCGTGGGCTTCCAGCCCTTCGTGCCGGGCCAGCGTCATAATGTCGGCTCCGTCCCGCAGCAACGCCCGCTTGCTGTAGGAGATCACGCTTGTCTTCTTCAGGAAATCGTCCACGTTAAGCGGAGACGAGAACCGCGCCGTGCCGTTGGTCGGCAGGATGTGGTTCGGCCCCGCGAAATAATCGCCCACCGGCTCCGAACTGTACGGACCGAGGAAGACCGCGCCCGCATTGTCGATCCGGCCGAGCCAGTCGAACGGATTCGGCACGATGATCTCCAAGTGCTCCGGCGCCAGCCGGTTGATCACGTCAACGCCTTGTTCGAGGCTGTCCACCAGCAGGATCGCCCCGCGTTCGTCGATCGAACGGCGCGCGATCTCGCGGCGCGGCAGCGACTCCAGTTGGCGCTCCACCTCGGCCGCCACGGCGCGGCCGAACGGCTCGCTCGTCGTCACCAGAATCGCCGACGCCATCTCGTCATGCTCGGCCTGCGACAGCAGATCGGCCGCGACATACTCCGCGTCGGCGCTGTCGTCCGCCAGCACGACGATCTCGCTCGGTCCGGCGATGCTGTCGATATCGACGACGCCGTAGACATAGCGCTTCGCCAGCGCGACGTAGATGTTGCCGGGGCCGACGATCTTGTCGACGGGCCGGATCGACTCCGTGCCGTAGGCGAGCGCCGCAATCGCCTGCGCGCCGCCGACGCGGTAGATTTCGGTGATGCCCGCTTCGGCCGCCGCCACGAGAATGTACGGGTTGATCCCGGCCTGGCCGGCCGTCGCCGGAGGCGTCACCATCGCGATCTCGCGTACGCCGGCTACCTGCGCGGGGATCGCGTTCATCAGCACGCTGGACGGATATGCCGCCTTGCCGCCCGGCACGTACAGGCCGACCCGCCCCAGCGGCTTGATCGTCTGTCCGAGAATCGTGCCGTCGGCCGCCGTATCGAACCACGAGACGCGTTTCTGCTTCTCGTGGAATTCGCGGATGTTCGCCGCCGCCCGGCGCAGCGCTTCGAGAAACTTCGAGTCGACCTGCGCGTAGGCGGCTTTCAGCTCTTCTTCGCCGACACGGAGGTCGTCCACCCGCACCTTGTCGAACTGCTCGGTGAACTCCCTCAATGCCGCGTCTCCGCGCTCGCGCACAGCGGCAAGAATGCTGTGGACCGCGTCGTTTTGCTCGGGTGTCCCGTACTCGATCCGGCGTTCCAGATTGAATTGCTCCGCCTTTATGATGTTCATCCGTTAGCGCCTCCCGCCGCCGCCCGTTTCGCTTCCGCCCGCGCGTTCAGCACTTGCTGCAGCCGGTCGCACAAGCGTTGGATCGGCTCATTTTTCATCCGGTAGCTGCCCCGATTGGCAATCAGCCGGCTGGTGATATCGATAATTTTCTCCATCTCGACCAGCCCATTCTCGCGGATCGTGCCGCCGGTTTCGACCAGGTCGACGATCCGGTCGGCCAGACCGATCAGCGGAGCCAGCTCGATGTTGCCGTTAAGCTGGATGATCTCGACCTGCTGGCCTTGCTCGCGGAAATATTTGGACGCGACATTCGGGAACTTCGTCGCCACGCGCGGATGAAGCGTCGGCCGCCAGTCCGGCAGGGCGATCACCGACATGCGGCAGCGGGCAATGTCGAGATCGAGAAGCTCGTAGACGTCGCGGTTCGCCTCCAGCAACACGTCCTTGCCCGCCACGCCCAGGTCGGCCGCGCCGTATTCCACGTATACGGGCACGTCCGCCGGTTTGGCGATGATGAACCGGAAGCCCGCTTCCGGCACATCGAGGATAAACTTGCGCGTCTCCTCCAGCTCCTCCGGAATCGCGAAGCCCGCCTCCGCAAACATGCGCGATATATGTTTGCTGATGCGCCCCTTCGGGACGGCGATCTTAAGCAGTTCGTCCATGATCGTGCACCTCTCTCCTATTCCAGCCTCAGCACGCGGCTGTACGACGCGGCGGCATGCTCCGCGTTCTCATCCGCCAACCGCCGGGTCTCCACAATAACCGTCCCTTGCCGGCGCAGCTCGCTGGCCTGACGCAGCGCCTCGTCGCGGCGGTGCGCGGCGTACAGCACGAGCACCCGCTCCCGCTTCGGCTCGCCGAGCCCCGTCGCAATCTCCAGGATGCGGTTCGTCTTCAGCGCGAACCCGGTTGCGGGCGCCGGCCGGCCGAACTGGCCGAGCAGATTGTCGTAGCGCCCGCCGCTGACCACGGGGAAGCCCAGATCGGCCGCGTAGCCTTCAAACGTAATGCCGGTGTAATAGGAGAAATCGCCGATCAGCGTCAGGTCGATGCTGACCCGGTCGGATACGCCGTACGCCTGCAGGACATCCCATACTTCGCACAGCTTCATCAGCGCGTCCTGCGTCGCCTCCGTTCTGACCCGGCCGTGCGCCTGCTGGCAGATCTCGCGCCCGCCGCGCAGCCGCAGAATCCCCTCCAGCTCGGCGTGCACTTCCGGCTTCAGCCGCATCCCGGCAAGCTGTTCGCGGAAGCCGACGAAATCCCGGTTGATCAGGCATTCCTTCAGCAGATATTGCTGCTCCGGGCGGTTCGGCAGCAGCTCCTCGAACAAACCGTGCAGGAACCCCGCATGCCCAACCGCCAGCTTGAACTTCGGCACGCCTGCGGCTTCCAGGCAAGCGACCGCCAGCGCGATAATCTCCGCGTCCGCTTCGGCCGTCCCGTCTCCGATCAGCTCGACGCCGGTTTGCAGAAATTCCGATTCTTTGCCCGCCTCGTCGTCAAAGGCGCGGAATACGTTGGAATGATAAGACAACCTCAACGGAAACGGCTCCTGCTTCAGCAGCGAAGCCACCACGCGCGCGATCGGCGCGGTCAGCTCCGGACGCAGCACGATCGTCGTGCCGTTGCGGTCCAGCAGCTTAAACAGCTTTTTGTCGGACGTCGAGCTCGCCACGCCTACCGTATCGTAATATTCCAGAGTCGGCGTGATGATTTGGCGGTAACCCCACCGCTCGATGCAATCCAGCACGCTTAGTTCGATCTGCCTGAGCCGAGCGGCGGCTTCCGGCAAATAGTCCCTGAGTCCGGCCGGTTTTTCGAATACTTTCGGTTTAGACACAAATTTCCCCCCGGTCATCGTATTGCTGAGCCCCATCTCTCTATGTTATCTTTAACACGTTAAAGTGTTAGATTGCTAACAAACTAAAGAATATATCGGTTAGTGTACCATGCCTAAGCCGTTTCCGTCAATCGACAACCGGCCTCTTCACCCGCCTTCGGCCAAGTCGGGCCCCCCGCCGGGCCGGCATGCGCTGTCCCTCGCCCGTCATGCTTGGCTGCCTTCCGCGCTTCGGCCGTATAACCGCGTTCCCATTCGTTCAACCGCCGCCCGTTTGCTTCATGGTCACACGTGACGAAGTATATGAAACAAAAGACACCTGCGTCAATAGACGCAAGTGTCCGCACGGATCGTTACCGACCGAACGCCAGCTTGCCGGGCGTATACCCATCGCGTCTTCTCCGCCGTTCGCAGCTTCGCGGCCAAGTCCTCCCCGCCCGTTCCCGCTTGCCCGAGCCGGGCCGGGTTATTGCCGCTCCTCGTCCTCCCGCTCCCGGAGATGGCGAATGATCCGCATCGGGTTGCCGCCTACCATCGTATACGCGGGCACATCCTTGTGGACCAGCGTCCCGGCGGAGACGACGGCGTGATCCCCGATTTCCACTCCCGGCAGGATGGTCGTATTCGCGCCGATCATCACATTCGAACCGATCTTGACGTCCCCGAGACGGTATTCCTTAATCAAATATTCATGCGCCAATATCGTGGTGTTGTAGCCGATAATCGTATTGTCGCCGACCTGAATCCGTTCGGGAAAAAACACGTCCGGCATCACCATCAGGGCAAACGCCGCCTGTTTGCCGACCTTCATGCCGAGCAGCCGGCGGTACATCCAGTTTTTCACGGGAAGCAGCGGCGTGTATCGGGCGATCTGAATCACAATAAAGTTTTTGACGCCTTTCCACGGACTGACCGTCCGATAAATTTGCCATAACGCATTCGGCCCGGTTACCGGATATTTTTCCGTTCTCCGCATGCCCACCGACTCCTTCTGCACAATCGGCGAAGCGCCGGAACGGAGGCCTCTCCGCCATCCGTCCCGGCGCGCCGGTCACAAGCTTCCGCCGGCTCCCGAAACGATTCCTGCGATCTTCGGCAGTTCCCGGATATCCTCGATAATCCAATCCGCTCCGTGTTCTTTTAATACCCCGGTCCCTTTGAGCGACCAGGCCACGCCAACGGCCCGGACGCCGGCCCGGTGAGCCGCCAGGATGTCGTAGTGGCTGTCTCCGACCATAAGCGTCCGCTCCGGAGCGGTTCCCAGCTTGTCCATCATGCGAACGATCATCTCCGGGTCCGGCTTCGGGTTCCGGACATCGTCCACCGTCAGCACTTCGTCGACGTACGCGTCGATCCCCGTGTGCCGAAGTCCCATCTCAGTCGTCACGCGCGCCTTGTTCGTCACGACGCCGATCCGGCATCCGTGTTCCTTCAACTGCGCCAGCACCTCCAGCACATGCGGAAAAGCGGTGACCAGGTCGTTGTGGCGGCGGATGTTGTACTCGCGGTAGATCGGCACCAGATCGTCCACGTCTTCCCTTCCCGTGAAGAAACGCAGTTGATCCTTCAACGCCAGCCCCATATTCGCGGAGATGAATTCCCGGGTGAGCGGCTTGCTGGTGCGGTCTTTCAAAATATGCAGGAACGTTTCGATAATCAATTCGTTTGTATCGAGGATCGTCCCGTCGAGATCGAATAACACGGCGTCCATCTGGCTGCAGCTCCTTTGGTTAATCGTTCGACTGTTTCGGCTGCTCCGGCTCCTTCGCGGCAAGAGTTCCTTCCTTCGCGGCTTCCGCTCCGCCGGCAGCCGTGTCTCCCCGTCCGAGAATCGGATCGGAATAACGTTCCTTCGCCCATCCCTTGCGCCGGCGCACGACGATCAGGATCGCGGCGGCCACGATAATAAGCAGCGCGAGCAGTTGCGAGATTCGGATGTTGCCGCCGGTCATCTCACCCGGCTCGAATACCGCGTCCATCGGCAGCCAGAGCACGGCCAGGAAGTTCTCCAGCCATGCCGGGCCGTTGAATACCAGGCTATCCGTACGCAATCCTTCGATGAAGAACCGCCCCAGCGAATACCAGATAAAATAGGTCATGAACAACTCGCCGGCGCGCAGGAACGGCCTGCGGCGAAGCACGAGAAGCACAAGCAATCCGGCGAGGTTCCACAGCGACTCGTACAGGAAGGTCGGGTGATGATACGCCCCTTTGATATACATCATATCCACGATAAAGCCGGGAAGATGCAGCGTATCCCGCAGGAAGCTCTCGGATACGGGGCCGCCGTACGCCTCCTGGTTCACGAAGTTGCCCCAACGGCCGATCATCTGGCCGACCAGCAGCGAAGGCGCGCAAATATCCGCGATCCGCCAGAAGCTGTAGCCTTTGGCCCGCACATACAGGAAGGCCGACACGATCGCGCCGATCAGGGCGCCGTAGATCGCGATGCCGCCCTCCCATATTTTGAACACGCTCCAAATATTATCGCGGTAACTCTCCCACTGGAACGCCACGTAATAGATTCTGGCGGCGACAATCGCCGAAGGCACGCCGATCAGCAGCAGATCCATGAAAAATTCCGGAGCCATCTTGAAGCGGCGCCCTTCCCGAATCGCGAGATACAGACCGGCCAATGCTCCGAGCCCCAATATGATTCCGTACCAATGGACCTTAATCGGCCCCAGCGCAATCGCGACCGGATTGATCATAGACAACAACATCCTTACGTCCCCTCTCGGTTCCTATTCCAGATCGTCTAGATCCATCGACAGCGTCTCCGTCAGCTTGTTGGTGAATTGCAGCGCCGCGTTGTATCCCATCCGCTTCAGCCGGTAGTTCATCGCCGCCACCTCGATGATGACGGCCAGGTTCCGCCCCGGACGCACCGGAACCGTCACGAGCGGCAGATCCGTATCGATGATGCGCGTCATTTCCTCGTCCAGCCCGAGACGGTCGTATTCCTTGTCCTGCTGCCAATTCTCCAGCTTGACGACAACGGCGATTTTTTTCACATTGCGGACGGCTCCGGCCCCGAACAGCGTCATGACGTTAATGATGCCGACCCCGCGTATTTCAAGCAGATGCTTGATCAGCTCGGGTGCGTTCCCGATCAGCTCGTTATCCGCCGATTGACGGATTTCGACCGCGTCGTCGGCCACCAGACGGTGTCCCCGCTTCACAAGCTCCAGCGCCGTCTCGCTTTTGCCGATGCCGCTCGAACCGGTGATGAGAATGCCGATGCCGTAAACATCGACGAGCACCCCGTGAATCGTGGTCGTCGGCGCCAGCCGATTTTCCAGAAAGCCGGTAATGCGGCTGATCAGAATCGTCGTCGTCACCGGACTGCGCAGAATCGGTATGCCGCTCTCGCGGGCAGCCGCCAGCATCTCCTGCGGCACGTCCAGTCCGTGACAGACGATGACGCAAGGCGTATCGTCATGACATAATCGATGCATGCGCTCCTGCCGCTGCTCCGGCGTCAACGACTCGAAGAACGACAGCTCGGTTTTCCCCAGCATTTGCACCCGCTCTTTCGGGTGAAAATCAAAAAAGCCGGCCAATTCCAAACCGGGCCGGTACAAATCCGCCGTGGTGATTTGCCGTTTCAACCCGGCCTCGCCCTCGACCACTTCGAGGTTGAAGTGCTGGACGAGGTCCGCTACCTTCACTTTCTTCGCCATAGCTGCGTCTCCTTCTGTCTCCGCGCAAGTGCTTCCAATGTTTTCATCGTAACGGAATATCGGGGTAAAATCAACAGGGGAGAAGCCTTCGCTTCTCCCCTGTCCGGACGTTCCGCCTTACAGCAGGACGTTTTTCTCCGTTTCTTTGTCGAAGATATGGATTTTGTTCATGTCGAACGCCAGTTTGACATTGACGCCGTCTTTGAATCCGGAGCGTCCGTCTACGCGGGCGATTACCGTCTGATTGCCCAGGCCGTTGATGTACAGGTACATCTCGTGACCGAGGTTCTCGGACAGTTCGACGTGAGCGTTTACGATGCTGTCCGGCGATCCTTCGAGGAACAGCGGCTCGTCGTGGATGTCCTCCGGACGGATGCCGAATACGACTTCTTTGCCGATGTAGCCTTGCTCGCGCAGGCGTTTCGCTTTGCCTTCGGGAATAACCACGTCAACGCCGGTCGTTTTGAAGCGAACGACGCCGCCTTCTTCCACCAGCCTACCGTTCATGAAGTTCATGGACGGGGAGCCGATGAAGCCCGCTACGTACATGTTCACCGGATGGTTGTAGATTTCTTCCGGCGAAGCGGCTTGCTGGATGATGCCCTGGTGCATCACGACGATCCGGTCGCCCATCGTCATGGCTTCCGTCTGGTCGTGGGTCACGTAGATAATCGTCGTTTCCAGACGTTTGTGCAGCTTGCCGATCTCGGCGCGCATTTGCACGCGCAGTTTCGCGTCCAGGTTGGAGAGCGGTTCGTCCATCAGGAACACTTGCGGTTCGCGGACGATCGCGCGGCCCAGAGCGACGCGTTGGCGCTGACCGCCGGACAGAGCCTTCGGCTTGCGGTCCAGCAGATGTTCGATATCGAGAATTTTCGCGGCTTCACGCACGCGTTTGTCGATTTCAGCTTTTTTGAATTTGCGCAGTTTCAGACCGAACGCCATGTTCTGATAGACGTTCATGTGCGGATACAGCGCGTAGGATTGGAATACCATTGCAATATCGCGGTCTTTCGGAGCAACATCGTTGACCAGACGATCGCCGATGTACAGCTCGCCGGATGTGATTTCTTCCAGACCTGCTACCATCCGCAGAGTAGTGGATTTGCCGCAACCGGAAGCGCCAACAAGAACGAGGAACTCTTTGTCTTTGATTTCCAGGTTGAAGTCTTTTACCGTATCTTCCGATGCGCCAGGGTAACGTTTGACGACGTGCCGCAGCGTAACGCTTGCCATGTGGTATTCCCCCCGAATCATACTATTGCTTACGTGTCTATATTACCTTAGCAGGCGGCTTTGTGACTATGCACAAACTGTACAAAAAAATTACTTCCTTTTCGTGACTTTGTACAATAGGATCGCCATATGCACCAATACGGCATGGCGGAAGGCGCGGACGTCGAGGCCCGTCTCCTGCTTGAATTTATCCAGACGGTACAATAGCGTATTCCGGTGGATGTACAGCTTCTTGGCCGTTTCGCTCACATTGCAGTCCATCTCGAAAAAAGCTTCCAGCGTCGTCAGCGTCTCCGTATCCAGCGCCCGGTCGGACCCTCTCAGCACGTGATTGAGATATTCCAGCTTGTCCGAATCCGGCACCGCGCTGACCATGCGTTCGAGATGAAGCATCCACGGAACGTGCACGCTGCGCCCCATCCGGTATTGGCGCCCGAGCAGAAGCGTCTCCCGCAGATGCGCGACGGCCCAGAGCAGAGACTTGGCTGGCAAAATGGGATAACTCAGAGCGATCTGGCATTCGCCGACCGATTCGCTCGCCATCATCTCATGCAGCGCCTCGCCGATCGACAGAAGCGCTTCCTCCAATCCGGCCTCGCCCTCGCCCCACTCCGCTTCGCTCTCGTTCAGGAGCAGATCCGAGCTCAGTATCAGCCATTCCCTGTCGGACAGCGGAATCAGCGCCACATCCGCCTGAAAAAACGTCTCCAGCAGCTTTTTCAGCTCCGTGTAGCCGATGCGCCGGCTGTCGGCATGCTCGCCGTAGATCAGAAACGGAATGCGGGATTGCTGCATCGCGATGGACGATGAAAACAGATCGGGGAGCTCCGCGTTCGTAATTCCAAGCTCCAGCTGGGAATCGATCCAATCCCTGAGCCTGTGGGCGCGGCGTTCCTCCTCGCTGCCGCTGGCGGCCCGGCGTTCCGGCTGCTGCCGGCATGCCTCCGCCGCAGCCTCCAGCAGCTTCAACTCCCGGTGCGTCGGACGGTCGCCGACCAGCAGCAGCGCATGCACGCAGCCGTCTTCCCGGCCCAAATAGACGAGACAACCGTCCTCGGTCCATACATGCCGCTCGTTCCCCGCCTTCTCGTTCCATTCGGATACCGGCAGTTGAACCAGCTCGGTCTTGATATTCCAGACATCCCCCAGCTTGCTCCTCAAATTCTCCCAGCTCACTCGAGTCACCCTTTATTCCGTCGTCCCCTTACACTCTAATCCTCCTCATTATAACATAGGGCCGTTTTATCCACGAACGGACGGGCGACCGCCGCTTATGTCCGCATCTGCATCAGCACGAGCAGGATGGACGCGATCGAGAACAGCGCTCCGATCAAATATAAAAAGGAAACGGTCTGCACCTGGGACCAGCCTCGCTGAAGCAGCCGGTGATGCGTATGCAGCCGGTCGGCGCGATGGAGGCCGGTCCGGCGCAGAAGCCGGCGCGTGAACACGACCACGGTGTCGAGGATCGGCACGGCGAATACGAGCAGCGCCGCGCCGACCGACAGGACCGTCGCCGTCTTCATGGAGCCGGCGACGGATATGACGCCAAGCGAATACCCCAGGTACACCGCTCCCGCGTCCCCCATGAAGATTCTCGCCGGATGGAAATTGTGAATGAGAAACCCGAGACAGGCGCCTCCCATGATGGCAGCCGCGATCGCGATAGAGCCTTGATCGGTCAGAACAGCCGTTGCCGCCAGCGTAAAAGACGCCAAGGTGCCGATCCCCGACGCCAATCCGTCCACGCCGTCAATGAAGTTGAACATATTTGTCAAAGCGAAAATCCAGAGAGCCGTGACCGTCCAAGCGACCCATTCCGGAAACAGAATCATCCCGTCTCCCCATACGTTCGTTACGCCTTCCACGCGAATGCCCCACAACGGAGGCAACACCGATGCCGCGAGGTAAACGCCAAGTCTCGGCCAGACGGGGAACTCCCGTCCTTTCGCTTTAAAGGCGTCGTCCACCAGCCCGATGACAAGCAGCAGTGTGCCGCCCGCGACCAGAACGGGCAGCGCCTTCAACTGCGGCACCCATCTCGCCGTCATCACGATCGTTCCCGCATAGATGGCGACACCCCCCATCAGCGGAATAGGCGCTTGATGCACCTTGCGGCTTCCGGGAACGTCCACCATGCCCAGGCGGAGAGCGATTGTCCTGACCAAGGGAACCAGCAGCACCACACAAACAAATGTCATAAGAGCGGCCGCGATCACTTTCACATGCATAACCTCCGTCGCCGTAAGAGTAACCGAAATTGGTCTTCGTTTTCTTAGGGTACCCTTCGGCACTCGCGCGAATCCACCCGGTCGTGCCGGCGCACGAAACCACGCAACGTGATCCGCTCGCCCATCTGCGCATCCCACGGATCTTCTAGCGATATCTATTATCGCTACTGCCGGAAATTCGTGCCCTCCGAACGAAGTTAGCGATATTAAATATCGTCAAAGGGCCGGTTCCCTGCTTTTTCCGATGGTTTCCCGGCGTTAGCGATATTCTGCATCGTTAAGCGAGTACGGCGAGGGCGGTACGGCCGCGTTACCGATATTTTATAACGTTAACAGCCACGGCCGGGTATGAGCGGCCCACTCTCCCGAGCATGCCCGCTGTCTGTACCGCCGTCACGAAAAAAGGAGCGGAAGCTTAGCTCCCGCCCCGAAAGCTTATTCATGCGATTTCGATAAAAAAGCCCTGCATATCGTTTTCGACATGCAGGGCTCTGAACGATGAGCCATGTAGGACTCGAACCTACGACACCCTGATTAAAAGTCAGGTGCTCTACCAACTGAGCTAATGGCTCTTGCTGCGGAATGGAGGCTGATGGATTCGAACCACCGAACCCGAACGGGAACAGATTTACAGTCTGCTGCGTTTGGCCACTTCGCTAAGCCTCCGAAAGGTGGCTCGGGACGGAATCGAACCGCCGACACGAGGATTTTCAGTCCTCTGCTCTACCAACTGAGCTACCGAGCCTGAGAACAAAAAAAGATCGGGCCTTCACCCGCTTTTTTTTGTAAAAGGTGGCGGAGCTGACGGGATTCGAACCCGCGGTCTCCTGCGTGACAGGCAGGCATGTTAGGCCTCTACACCACAGCTCCAGGAGAATGCCCTTCCGGGCGATGGACGCTGACGGGATCGAACCGCCGACCCTCTGCTTGTAAGGCAGATGCTCTCCCAGCTGAGCTAAGCGTCCACATTGCGAAGTATGTATCGGGAATAGCGGCGGAGGGGATCGAACCCCCGACCTTTCGGGTATGAACCGAACGCTCTAGCCAGCTGAGCTACGCCGCCATTTAAGGGTACAAGCGGAGAGAAAGGGATTCGAACCCTTGCACCGGTTCCCCGATCTAACCCTTTAGCAAAGGGTCCCCTTCGGCCTCTTGGGTATCTCTCCGTATGTTGCACCTTCAAAACTGGATGCGAACTTATCGTTTCTGCTTCCGCTGCCGCTCATTGCGGCTCGCCAGATGAAACCCTCGACCGATTAGTATTCGTCAGCTCCACGCGTTGCCGCGCTTCCACCTCGAACCTATCTACCTCGTCGTCTTCAAGGGGTCTTACTTGCTGGGAAATCTCATCT
>NZ_VCQZ01000025.1 GCF_005938195.1 Paenibacillus thermoaerophilus | reverse complement strand
CCTGCAAAGAGCGGCAAAAATGCTCCAAAACTAACATGGAAACCGATCATTAGGGAAAGTTCCCCCTCACAACCCAGCCAGCAACCCGAAACTATTTTTGAAAATCGACTTTTTCAGGAGCAACTAACTACCTCGTGGGCGAAGGACTTGCAAAAAATACTGCAAGAAAAAAAGGTATATTTCTTTTTCTCTATCAACGCAATGGGAATTGATATCAAGGTAGGAGAAAAATCTCTATACGATCACCTCGCTGTGCCACTGTTTGCCTTTATGGTCGATCATCCCATGTACCATATTGATCGACTAAACAAAGGGGTTGCCAATCTAATAGTTTCATGTGTTGATAAAAGGCATATAGCATTTCTGAATAAGTATATGAGTGGGCAGTATTCGAAAGTATTTATTCCGCACGGATCGTCTTTGGTGAGTGAACCAACTGCAGAGAGCAAACGAATGAAAGACAGAAACATCGATATTGTGTTTACAAGTACATACAGGGATCCCGATTACTACAGACAGCAGTGGGAATCCCAGACACCGTTCATTTCCTCTTTGTTCGACGAGATTGCGGAGCGAGCCATGGTCTGCAGTGATCAATCATTAATGGAAACTGCGGAGAACGTGTTCGTAGAAAAGGGAATAGATTTGGAGTACTTGCATCACCGAAAATTTTGGTTGCTGTTAACCCAAGTAGATCTTTACATTCGATTTCAGAGAAAAAAAGAATTTGTATCTTTTTTGTCCCGTCTGCCGGTTCGCATCGAAATATTCGGTAACGGTTGGGAAAGCTCACGCATCACCACCCCGCATATGAAGTTCAATCCTCCCATCGGTTTCATCCGTGCTCAGGAGCAGATGAGAAATGCAAAGATGGTGGCAACCGTGATGCCGAATTTTCTTGAAGGAGGGCACGAGAGAGTTTTTACATCAATGTTAAGCGGAGCTATAAGCATAACCAACACGAATTCATTCTTTACATCAAATTTTGAGCATCAAAAAAGTATTTGGCTTTACAACTTTGATTACAGTGGCCTTGAAGATGAATTAATCAGTGTGCTCTCCAATCATGATCGCCTTCAAAGTATTGCGGATGAAGGTAGACGCCTGGCACAGGAAAACCATACTTGGTTGACTCGTGCTAATAAAATTGTGGAAGCGGTACATTGTCATAAGTTCTTTCTTTCCTAGAGGAAGTGGAGAAAAATGATTTGATCTCTCAAAAAACTATTTAAGTTTTGGAAAGCACTGCCGATATATATATTGTAATTGTTCCACAGGGCGGCCGACCTATGGAACAAAACCCAAGCCACCACACGGATGTGGGGCTCGACCCAATTTCAAGGAGGAAAAATCACATGCGTATTAACCACAACGTAACCGCGATGAACTCTCATCGCAACCTGGGCATCAACTTCGGCAACATCAGCAAAGACATCGAGAAACTGTCCTCGGGTTACCGCATCAACCGCGCTGCGGATGACGCTGCAGGCCTCTCGATCTCCGAGAAAATGCGCGCTCAAATCCGCGGTATGGAGCAAGCATCCCGTAACTCCCAAGACGGTATCTCCCTGATCCAAACGGCTGAGGGCGCACTGCAAACCGTCAACGATATGCTCGTTCGTATCAAAGAACTGGCTACGCAATCGGCTTCCGGTACGTACAACAATACGGACCGTGCTCGTATCAATGACGAGCTGACGGAGCTGAAAAAAGAAATCAACAACATCAAAGACAACACGAAGTTTAACGAGATCAGCCTGCTTGACGGCACAGGCGGCAGCGGAACGATTTCGATTCAAATCGGTATCGACAAGAGCCAAACGCTGGATCTGGCGGCTAGCGGATTCAACCTGAGCGGCGTAGCTGCATCCGTAAGCGGTTGGTCGCTGAGCGGCGTTAGCGGCGCTAAAACAGTTCTCAGCGGAATCGACGCTGTTATCGACCAAGTTTCCAAAGCACGTTCTTACTTAGGTGCAAACCAAAACCGTCTGGAAAACACGATCAACAACCTCAACATCAATGCTGAGAACCTGACGGCTGCTGAATCCCGTATTCGCGACGTCGACATGGCGAAGCAAATGATGAACTTCACGAAAAACAACATTCTTACTCAAGCAGCTCAAGCTATGCTGGCACAAGCCAACCAAGCTCCGCAAGGCGTACTGCAATTGCTGGGCTAATTCAGGGCCATTGCCAAAGGACCTTAGTTTATCTAAGGTCCTTTTTTGTTGCAAATACCATATATTAACATGTCCTCTATATCAAAAGTTTCGCTTGTTTAACCGATATTAATAGAGACTCGGGCAATCGTTAGGGAGGGGCTTTTGGTGAAGCTTGATATAAAGGGACGACTGGTGGACCTCGGCAGCGGAGACGAAGCTTTGGATAAACTGCAAGCGGAGATCGATCGAGAAAGCAACCAAGGGACCTATGCGGTCCGGCGTGTGCTTGTGGACGGAACAGAAATATACGGCGACTATATGCAACAGATCCGGGAAAGCAAGTCCGCCATTGGGACGGTTACCATTGAAATGGCTACGCAAAGCGAAATGCGTAGAGAAATGATCGAGGATGCCCTTGCTTATTTAAACAGGGCGATTCCTGTCTTGGAACCTTTGTCCGAACGGTTTGTCCAGGGGCCGGACTCCGAGGCCTGGTCCTTGCTCGGCCACATGGTAGAGGGGATGCAATGGATTTCCGGTATGTTGGCCTTGACACAGTTTAATCAAGCGGACCGTTTCCGCGAAGGCGTGTCGCAGGCCATCGGAAATTTGCAGGGAGCGATTCAGATTCAAGATTATACCTCTATCTCGGACATCATCCATTTTGAGATTCTTCCGGTTTACGAAGAGATCCGGGATCACTTAATTCAATCTGCAGAAGCTGAGGGTTCCCAACATGCCTTACAATGAAAATATAAACTGGATCATCAACCGTTTTCCCGAGATCGGTAAGTTCCTGGACGTCCATTCTGTCTCCGGGCGATTTGCTTTGGCTCAAGCTAAAAACGGGATGCCCATCCTTCTCGATCAACAGGAACAGCCCGCACGGGCGTTAAACAGCAAATATGATCCGGTACGTGAAGCGGAGCTGCTGGTTCGGCAGCAGAAGGTCTTTGGAACAAATATGCATGTTTGCGTGATCGGCTTGGGGATGGGTTACCATATCGATGCGTTGATCGGCGAATATCCGGATGTGACCTTTTCGATTTACGAACCGAGCGTAGAAATGTTCCGCCTTTTTTGCGAATCCCATTCGTTCGAGGACTGGAAACAGCGTTTAATCCACCTGGAGATCGGAACGGAAAACGATCGTTTGCGAACATTTATTCAATCCGTTTTCCAGTACGCGTTAAACGGGGAACAGAATGTACACGTGTTTGCTCTCCCTTCGCATGAGCGATTGTTCCCGGAAGAACACCAATTGGCCGTAGAGATCCTAAGGGACGCCATTCAAAACCAAAGAATGTACCTGCACTCCAATCTGCGATATGAAAAACTGTGGGCCGTTAACAGCATGATCAACTTTGAGAAAAACTTAAAAACGGCTAACATTCTCCAAGATCGTAAGGAGTATTTCAAGGGCAAACCGGCCGTTATCGTAGCCGCCGGCCCCTCGTTAAGCTATGAGTATGAGCAATTGCGGAAGATCAAAGAGGACGGATTAGCCTACATCTTCTCTGTAGGGTCCGCCATAAGCGGATTGGTCGAGAACGGGATCTACCCCGACGCTGCATGCACGTATGACCCTAATACCTATAATCATCAGGTATTCAGTAAAGTCATAGATCGGGGTATCCAATCCATTCCGCTTGTGTACGGCAGCTCGGTCGGTTACAAGACCCTTGATTTGTATCCGGGCAAACAGCTTCATATGATAACCAGCGAGGACATCGTATCGGCCTATTTGCTTCGCAAAGACGGAAAGCTGGATTTCATTAACGATGCATCTACGATTACGGTCGTAACTTTACAGCTCTTATACCGACTTGGATGCAACCCGATCATATTAGTCGGTCAAAACTTGGCATTTTTGCAAGACCAGTTTTATGCGGAAGGAATCCGCTATGAGAACCGCCCGGAAACTCTTCAGGATTCGGACAAACGTTATGCGATGCAGGTCGAGGACGTTTACGGCAATCTGATCGAGACCAATGCTGGCTTCAATCAGATGAGAAAGGACTTGGAAAGGTACACGCTAAGCTATCAGCACGAGATCGAGATTATTAACACGACCAAGGGCGGCGCGCGTATTGCGGGAACGACCTTTATGGAGCTTTCCGAAGTCATCCGATCTAAGTTGATTTCTAAACATGTCGTGAATTCGGATTGGGTTGATGACGCATATCCGCCATACGATCTCGATTTTTTGCAAATGCAGCATCAGAAGATGAACGTCGCCCGCAAGGAAGCGGAAACGATACTTGGGGAATTTACGAAGCTGCTGCAGAGGCTGGAAAAAGCCATCAAGTACAGGAATGAACAGGATGCGGCCAGCATCATGGCCAAGATGGACAAAGCGATCACGGCTCTTATCAAGAATTCGTTCTTCACGACCTATCTGCTTCCGATGAACCGTGTTCATGTCGAACTCCTCAATAAAGATATGACGACGATACGAGTCGAGCCGCAAGTGTTGAAAAAGGCCGAGATGGTCGCGAAAAGATTCGGTGCCGTTATCGACGCCTGCCGCAAAGACTTTAAAGAAATATCGCCGTTGTATGATCGGATGGACGAATGGGTTCGGCAGTATACGGCCGTTCATCAAGGATAGAAGGTCTGAAAGGGTTGGACAAGGAAAGCCGTAACGAGATTGATGCGGGAGTTGGACGGAATGGGCGGCTTCTTTACGGGTAAAAAAATATTGATCATTGGCGGCACGGGGACGATAGGCCGTGCCATTCTGAAAACGGTGCTGGCAGACCGCCCGGAGGTCGTTCGGATCTTCAGCAGGGATGAGCATAAGCAATTTGAGCTTCAGCATGAGCTTGCGGAATACAAACCATCCTTGCGCTATTTAATCGGTGACGTGCGGGATTATGAGCGCGTGCAAAGAGCGATGCAGGACATCGATTACGTGTTCCACGCCGCGGCGATGAAGCATGTGCCTGCGTGTGAGTATAATCCGTTCGAAGCGGTTCAGACCAATATTATCGGTACGCAGAACGTGATCCGGGCATCTATATCTATGGGCGTGAAGAAAACCGTATTTACGAGCACCGATAAAGCCATCGCCCCTACCAATACATATGGAGCATCCAAGCTGATGGCGGAGAGACTTATATCGGCCGCGCAATTTCAGACGGGTCCATCGCAAACTGTATTTGCCGCCGTTCGCTTCGGAAATGTAATGGGGTCCAGGGGATCGGTGATTCCGCTTTTTAAGTGGCAGATTCGGGAGAAGCGAAAAATAACGGTGACTAATCTAAAAATGAGCCGGTTTATGATGACCATGCAGCAAGCTGCCGATCTGACCATATCGGCGATGCAACGGGCGGCAGGCGGCGAGATTTTCGTTCTCAAGATGCCGGTCATCCGGCTGAGCGATCTGGTGGAGGTCATCGTCAATCAGTATTCCTCTAAACTCGGCATATCTCCAGATACCATAGAGATTGAGGAGATCGGGTTAAGGCCGGGGGAAAAGATGTACGAAGAACTGATGACGGATGAGGAAGCTGCGTTAGCTCTGGAATTGCCGGACATGTTCGTGATTCCCAATCCGTTCCTGGAGCGCAAAGCGAATTACGAGAACGCCAGAAAGGCGCCCGAACAGAGCTATAGTTCGCATTATGTTCCTCCTCTTACAAGACTCGAGCTTGAACGTATACTTGGGGAGAACGAGATGCTGGATTGACGCTACCGAACCGGAATGACTAGGAGGTCACTATGAACGTTGCGGCAATCATTCAAGCGCGGATGGGATCGACAAGACTGCCGGGAAAAGTGTTGAAAAAAATACTCGGAAAACCTTTGTTGGAGTACCAAATGGAACGAGTCAGCCGTGCCCAAACCATTCATGACATCGTTATCGCGACAACAATCAAGGAAAGTGACGATCCTATCGTTCAATTTTGCCAGCAACTTTCGATTCCGTATTATCGCGGTTCAGAAGAGGATGTTCTTTCACGATATTATGAGGCTGCCACACAATTTCATGTGGACGTCATTGTTCGCTTAACGTCCGATTGCCCAATTATTGATCCAAACGTTATTGATAAAGTAGTTGAACATTATCTGGAAAATAAAGATCAATATGATTATGTTTCTAACGTAGTAACCCGTACATATCCAAGAGGATTGGATACCGAAGTGATGCCCTATCAAACATTAAAGAGGGCTCATGAAGAAGCAAAGGATTTATCCTGGCGGGAACATGTGACCGCCTATATATATTCTCATCCTGATCGATTCAGACTTGGTAATGTGTTCAATGAAAAAGATGAAAGTCAACACCGGTGGACGGTAGATACAGAGGAGGATTTTTTGCTCATCAGAAATATATTGGAAACTTTATACCCAGTAAATCAATCCTTTACTTTAGGAGATGTCATTCACATTTTACGGGATAGACCTGAATGGCTGGAGATAAATGCGCATATCGAGCAAAAAAACTATAGGTTGTGCACGCGCGGTGAATGTTGTATTTAGGGTTGACTCATCAACAACCATTGGAACAGGACACGTAATGAGATGTTTGACTCTTGCAGAACAGTTAAAGAAGAGAAAAGTCTGTGTTTCTTTTGTATGCAGGGATCTTGAGGGAAATCTCATCAATCTTATTAAAGATTGTGATTTTTCTGTTTTTGTTTTGCCAAAAATCAAAAGGACAGGGACTGCTGATATTTTTAAATGGTACAAAGAAAACTGGCAACAGGATGTCTGTGACACTTTGAATATCATAACGAGGTATCGTTCCGGAATCGATTTTTTAATTATCGATCACTATGGTTTAGACGAAAAATGGGAATCCCAAATTCATCCTTTTACCAAAAAGGTAATGGTGATTGATGACTTGGCTAACCGAAAGCATAGTTGTGATATTCTTCTTGATCAAAACTTATATATAAATGCTCAAGAGAGATATAAACGACTGGTTCCTCCCAGATGTCAGCAGTTATTGGGACCCAATTATGTGTTGTTAAGGGAAGAGTTTATCCGCACTTCACGTCAGGCACGGATTCGTAATGGGGAAATTCAAACCATTCTTGTGTTCTTCGGCGGGACGGATCCTACGAATGAAACACTCAAAACGCTTGATGCTTTGGTTTTATTGGAGAATAACAGAAAAGTCCATGTGGTGGTGGGGGCATCAAACAAACGGAAAAATGAAATCAAGGAGTACTGCGACCGACACTCCCATTTCTTTTTCCATTGCCAGGTATCCAATATGGCGGAGATGATGAATGAAGCGGATCTGGCCATTGGAGCTGGCGGGACGACAACATGGGAAAGATGTTATTTAGGACTTCCATCCATTACGATTAGTATAGCGGAGAATCAAATAGAGTTAACAGAGGTCGTTAGTCAATTCGGAGCGACCATTCATCTTGGATCCCATCATGAAGTCACATCCGCCCGAATTTTTGAAACTGTAAAGGATTTAATCAAGCACCCGAAAAAAGTTCAGATTCTATCTGAACGTGCTTCTAAACTGATCAATCCTAAAATAGTTAATACTTACCCAGTTGTTGAAGCCATGATGGAGGAACGAAAATGAGGCTGTTAGAGAAGGCAAGATTGGAAGATATGAACTCCTCGCATTCAGACATCGTTTTAAATTGGCGGAATCAAAAACATATCCGGGAGGTTATGTTTCATGATCGGATGATTTCGCCAGAAGAACATAGAACATGGTTTGACAGAGTGCAACAGGACAAACAAACGATTGTGAAGATTTTTTACTTAGAAAATAATCCAGTAGGTGTTGTGAATTTTACCAACATAGATGCTGAAAATCGCAAATGTAATTGGGGGTTTTACATCGGTGATCCAAATGCGCCAAAAGGTTCGGGCACTTTGATGGGGTATTTATCCTTGGATTTTGTATTTGAAGAGTTAAACCTTCATAAGTTATGCGCCGAGATCATCGGCTTTAATGCAAGAAGTCTTCACTATCATGAGCAGTTCGGTTTTAGAACAGAGGGCATTTTAAAAGAACACATCCTTAAAAACAACCAATATGCGGATGTGATAGTAATGGCTATATTTGACAAAGAGTGGAGAGAACAAAAAAGTAACGTACAACATAGAATAGAAGGAATGAGAATATGAACGAAATTATTGTTGAGGGAAGAAAGATTGGCCCCAATCACCAGCCCTTTATTATTGCCGAAATGTCTGGCAACCATAATCAATCGTTAGAACGTGCTTTGTCAATTGTTGAAGCGGCGGCTGCGGCTGGAGCACATGCCTTGAAAATTCAAACCTATACTGCCGATACCATGACTTTAAATCTGGAAAATCCTGAGTTCAGAATTAAGGATGTCGATAGCTTATGGAATGGAAATACACTGTATCAGCTTTACCAGCAAGCGTATACTCCTTGGGAATGGCATAAGCCGATTTTTGACCGTGCCCGGGAATTGGGGATGATTCCGTTCAGTACGCCTTTTGATGAAACGGCTGTTGGTTTTCTGGAAGAACTGGATGTCCCTATGTATAAGATTGCGTCTTTTGAGAATATCGATATCCCTCTCATTAAAAAGGTGGCATCTACAGGGAAACCGATGATTATTTCAACAGGAATGGCAACGGCAGCCGAATTGGATGAAACGGTTCGCACGGCTAGAGAAGCGGGGTGTAAAGATCTAATTCTTTTAAAATGTACAAGCACTTATCCTGCTTCCCCTAAAACGAGCCACATTCGCACCATTCCTCATATGCGAGATTTATTCAAGTGTCACGTTGGTCTTTCCGACCATACGCTTGGTGTCGGTGTTGCAGTTGCCGCTGTGGCGATGGGAGCTGTGGTCATTGAGAAGCACTTTACGTTGCGCCGAGCGGATGGAGGAGTAGATTCTGCTTTTTCTTTGGAACCTGAAGAGTTGGAGTTGCTGGTTGTCGAGACTCGCCGGGCTTGGGAGGGTCTGGGCCAGATCCATTATGGAATTTCAGATGAAGAAAAATCTTCAACACGCTTCAAAAGATCGCTGTACATTGCCGCAGATCTTATGCCCGGTGATATTTTGACAGCGGAAAACCTGAGAATTATCCGGCCGGGTTACGGGCTGGATCCGAAATATTATGATTTGTTAATAGGCAAAAAAGTCCGGAAAGCCGTGCAAAAAGGAACTCCGGTTTCCTGGGAGTTATTTCTGGAGTAAAAGAAAGGAAGATGGGGATGAACATGCTCGTAACCGGCGGCGCCGGTTTTATCGGTCGATGGGTCGTCAAACGTCTCTTGGATGACGGCCATCGCGTATGGGTGTTGGACGACTTGTCCAACGGCCGCGAGAGCAACCTGGAGGAATTTCGCCAGCATCCGGGTTTTGCCGGATTCACGATAGGAGATATCAAGGATGAGGCTCTGGTGAAGCGGCTCTTTGAAGAAGGGTCGTTCGACATTTGCTACCACTTGGGCGCATCGATCAATGTTCAGGATTCGATCGACGATCCGGGAACGACCTTCCGCAATGATGCCGTCGGGACGTTTGTGGTGCTGGAGCAATGCCGGTTGCATAACGTCAAAATGGTGTTTATGAGCACGTGTATGGTGTACGACCGCTGCACCGATGAATCGGGGATAACGGAACAGCACCCGATCAAGCCGGCTTCCCCCTATGCCGGGGCGAAAATCGCCGGCGAGAACATGGTCCTGTCCTATTATTACGCATACGGATTGCCGGCCGTCGTCGTACGACCGTTTAATACATACGGGCCGTTTCAGAAATCCGGAGGCGAAGGCGGCGTCGTTGCGATCTTCATCAAGCGCAAGCTGGCAGGCGAGACGCTGAATATTTACGGCGACGGCACGCAGACCCGGGATTTGCTGTATGTGGACGATTGCGCGCGGTTTGTGGTAGCGGCCGGTTACTCGAATCGGGTCAACGGTCATATCGTCAATGCCGGATTGGGACGCGATATCAGCATCAATGAGCTGGCCAAGCTGGTGGTCGGCGACGAGTCCCGGATTCGCCATGTCGAACATATCCATCCGCAGAGCGAGATTCAAAAACTGTTGTGCAATTCGGGCAAAGCGGCGGAGTTGCTGGGTTGGAAGCCTGAAGTATCACTGGAGGAAGGCATACGGCGTACGGAAGCCTGGATAGCGGAACATGGAGTGTGACCCCGAAAGAACGGAGGATGACAAGATGACTCTGGCTCTTCACGGCGGGCGTCCGGTACGGGACACGATGCTGCCATACGGGCAGCAGTGGATAGACGATCAAGACGTCGAGGCGGTATTGCGGGTGCTTCGAGGCCCTTACCTGACGCAGGGACCGGCTGTGCCTGCATTTGAACGTAAAGTCGCGGAGTTTGTCGGTGCACGTCATGCCGTGGCGTTTACGAATGGGACGGCCGCGCTTCATGCGGCTTGCTACGCTGCCGGTCTTGGGCCCGGCGATGAGGTGATCACGACGCCGATCACCTTCGTCGCCAGCGCGAACTGCGCTTTGTACGTCGGGGCGAAGCCCTTTTTTGCAGATATTGACCCGCATACGTACAACCTCGATCCCGCCCAAGTCGAAGCCGCGATTACGCCTCGCACGAAGGCGATCGTTGCCGTCGATTTTACCGGACAGCCGGCGGATATGGACGCCATCAACGCGATTGCGGATCGTCACGGGCTCGTCGTGATTCAAGATGCGGCCCATTCGATCGGCGCGACCTATAAGGGAAGAAAGGTTGGCACGCTTGCCGCCATGACGATGTTCAGCTTCCATCCGGTCAAGCATGTGACGACTGGAGAAGGAGGCGTGATCGTTACCGACTCGGACGAATATGCGGCGAAGCTTCGTTTGTTCCGATCGCATGGCATTACGCGGGAACATATGGAGCGTGACGAGGGGCCCTGGTATTACGAGATGGTCGATCTCGGTTACAACTACCGGATGACCGATCTGCAAGCGGGACTAGGTGCCTCCCAAATGGACAAGCTGCCGATGTTCCTGGAACGCAGACGCCGGTGGGCCGAAATGTACACGCGGGAATTATTGCAATGGGACGAGATCATAACCCCCTGTCAGCTTCCGGATACGAACTCGGCTTGGCATTTGTACATGATCCAGTTCAAGGGAGATCGGCTGAACGGGACGAGGCGAGATTGGTTTGATGCGATGCGGGCCGAAAACATCGGGGTCCATGTGCATTACATCCCCGTCTATCGGCAGCCTTATTACCGCAAGCTCGGCTATGAGCCCGGATTGTGTCCGGTTGCGGAAAAATGGTATTCCCAGGCGATGACGCTTCCTTTATACGCCAAAATGGAAGAGCGTGACGTCCATGACGTAATCGAAGCTCTGGGAAAAGTTGTGCGATATTTTGCAAAATCCAGATAAATTTTTATGTCGAACCTTCCGATATATGTAGCAACAAAAGGTTGTTGCGAGGAGGGCTTGGTACATGAGTTCCATTCATTCGACGGGCGGGGTTGCGGGAGCGAAGGCCGCCGATTTTGAGCGGGCGGAGCGCGTCTCCAAGGCGGCTCCGGTCCAGACGGATCGCGGGCAGACGAACGAGGAGCAGTCCAGCTTAAACGCGAAGCAGTTGAAGCAGGCGGAGCAAAAGGGCGAGCACTTGTCTGTTGGACAGGAGCATCTCGTCAAGGCTATTGAGAAGGCGATTGAAGCCGTGAAGGGCCATTTGACCAGCTTGGACTTTTCGATTCACGACCAGACCAAGGAAATTATGGTGAAGGTCAAGGACAAGGAGACCGGGGAAATCATCCGGGAGATTCCGCCGGAAAAAACGCTCGATCTGCTGGCGAAGCTGCAGGAAATGGCCGGACTGTTTGTGGACGAGCGGCGTTAAGCAAGGAGATAACGGAGAGGAGGTCGCAAGCGGATGCCGATGCGAATTACGGGTTTGGGCAGCGGGATGGACATCGATACGATCGTATCCGATTTGATGAAGGCCCAGCGCGCGCCTATTGACAAGCTTTATCAAAAGAAACAGCTGATGGAGTGGAAGCGCGAGGATTACCGGACGCTGAATACGAAGATTTATCAGTTCCGCAACAAGTTGTTCGACTTTACGCTGCAAGGGACCTTCCAAGCCAAAAAAGCTACGGTGACATCAGGAGATTCCGTAACGGCGGTTTCAGCCAAAGGAAGTTTTACCGGCTCCTTAGAGATCAACGTCACGCAGAAGGCAACGGCCGCAACGGCCGTTACCGGTTCGATCGGAACGGGGATCGATGCCAACAAAACCATCAAGGATTTGATGGATACGGGCAAGCTGGCCGCAGCCACCCCGGACTCCGGGACGACTTACAGCTTTACCATTAACGGTAAGTCCATTTCGTTCGACAGCGCAACAACCACGCTGAATCAGTTGATCACGCGGATCAATAACGAGACGAATACGAACGTATATTTCGATTCGGCGAGCGGACGGCTGGCATTCAGCGCGGATGAAACCGGGTTAATTGACACGAACAACGACAAGACGGTCGACGGCGATACCATCGTGTTCGGATCGGAATCGTTTTTAGTCGATACCTTCATGGTCGGCACGGCTACGCATACCGCAGCCCAACAAGCCAAAGCGACCGTAACGTCAACCATTAACGGGCTGACCACGGTAGAAAATATCGTAAGCAATAGCAACACCATTACGGCGAAGGACGTTACGCTGTCCATTCAGAAGACCGGTATATCAACCGTGTCGACATCCGTCGACGAGGACGCGATCGTCGAGAAGATCAAGGCGTTCATCAAAGACTACAATGATGTGCTGAGCTCCATTCAGGAGAAAACAAACGAAAAGAAAAAACGCGGTTACGACCCTCTGACGGCCGAACAGAAGAAGGCCTTCAAGGAGGAGGGCGAAGATATCGATGAGTGGCAAAAATTCGCCCGGGCCGGTCTGCTGCGCAACGATAATATTTTGTCCAGCCTGGCTACCAGCATGAGAATGGCCGTTGCCAGCGAGGTGGACACGGGCAGCTCCACGTACCGGTCCTTGGCCTCGATCGGGATCGAGACCACCCCGTATGTTAAAGGCAGCAAAGAAAACGGCAATCTCGTGTTGGGCGACGAAGCGAAATTGCGCGAAGCGATTCGAACCGATCTGGACTCCGTAATCGCCATCTTTAATCACGGCACGGGGGCAGATAAGCAAGACGGTATTGCCGTTCGCATGTATCGGGATATGAAAACGGCCATTGACAACCTGACACAGAAGGCCGGGAATCCGAACTCGACTGACGATGACGAGAGTCTCAGCCTGCTCGGCAACGAATTGAAACTGTTGAACCGGAAGCTGGAGGAAAGAGAAGTTTATCTGAAAAAGCTTGAGGACAAATACTACAAGCAGTTCGCGGCCATGGAGAGGGCGATGTCCCAAATGGCGGCGCAGCAATCCCAGTTGTTTGGCGCGTTTGGTGGAGGACAATAATTAGGGGGAACCTGCATGCTTCAGCACCACCCACGCAATATTTACGCTCAAAACTCTGTGAATACCGCAAGTCCCGCCCAATTGCTGCTGATGCTGTATGACGGGGCGATCCGGTTTACGAGGTCCGGCATCGAGGATATCAAGAATAAGAGATACCAGCAGGCGAGCACCCATCTCTGCAAAGCGCAAGCGATTATCAACGAGTTTATTATTACTCTCGACAAATCTGCGGATATTGCGCAGAGCCTGTTGAGTTTGTACAACTATATGAACCGCCGCCTGACGGAGGCCAACGTGAAGAAGAACACCGAACCGGCCGAGGAAGTTCTCGGTTATTTGACGGAGCTTCGGGAGACGTGGGCAGAGGCGGCGCGAAAGGTGGCGGCGGCGAGTGCGGGAGCCCTGCGCGGATAAGGCGGTCGAGGAGCTTCTGGCGCTTACGTCGGCAATGGTGGATCGGCTGGAGGAAGCGACGGCGGAGGAGCTCGAACAGTTTGTTGCCGACCGCCAGCCGCTGGTCGAAGCGGTCGTCTCGGCGGCGGAAACCGCAGAATTCCGCGAACGCCATCGGGAGAACGCGGAGCGGTTGAGAAGATTGGATGCCGTCCTCATGGACCGGATGGAGAGGCTGCGGGACGAGGCAGGCCGAGAGATAGCCAAGCAGCAAGCCGCACGCAAACAGGCTTCCGCTTACCAGCCTCAGTATGAGGAGGAAAGTGTATTTTTTGATCGCAGATACTGAAGCTTCCATGGAAGGGTCTGGTCGTAAACGTTTACAAAAGACAATTGACAATCACCTCCAGCGATGATATATTCATCTTGCAGGCATCGACCTGCTTCATTTGAACACGAAGGGAATGTGTTACATGCAAGGACGTGTAAAGTGGTTCAACGCCGAGAAAGGCTATGGCTTTATCGAGCGTGAAGACGGCGGCGACGTATTCGTTCACTTCTCCGCCATCCAGGCTGAAGGCTTCAAAACCCTCGAAGAAGGCCAAGCCGTTGAATTCGACATCGTCGAAGGAACTCGCGGACCGCAAGCTGCTAACGTCGTAAAATTATAATCATCCCGGCCGAGAGGCCCACTATAGATGGTTACAATGAAACGGTAGCAGAACCCCCCGGAAGCGTAAGCTTCTGGGGGGTTTGCTTCGTTTCGGGGGACTGCGCGATGTAAAGCTCAGATGGACAAGATTGTGAAAGTTCTGAAAACTCTATAAATTCGCTTCAAGAGACAGGCCCAGGATGTGGTATAATAAGGTCAGTCGAAAGGAGCTGACACTTGCCATGAAATTCGTTATTCGCGGCCAACATCTTGAAGTGACCGAATCGCTTAGAGAGTACGCGGAGAAGAAGATTGGAAAGTTGGAACGTTATTTTGAAGCTCCACTTACTTCCGAGGTCAACGTGACGATGTCCGTCGTCAAAAATCTCCAAAGCGTCGAGGTGACGATCCCGCTGCCGGGCGTGCTCCTGCGCGCGGAGGTGCGGAGCGACGACATGTATGCGTCGATCGACCTCGTGGTTGAGAAACTGGAACGGCAAATTCGCAAGCATAAGACGAAAATCAATCGGCGCTACCGCAAGGAGGGGGCGCGCGGCCTGTTCCGCGACTTTCCGGACACCGGGGCGGTGGCGACTTTGCCTGATGAAGAAGAGGAAGACGAATACGCTCTCGTCCGTACGAAGCGGTTTAACCTGAAGCCGATGGACGTAGACGAAGCGATTCTTCAAATGAACATGCTGGGACATAACTTCTTCGTATTCGCCAATATCGAAACCAACGAGGTGAATGTCGTCTACAAGCGCAGCGACGGCAAATACGGGCTGATCGAGCCCCAACGTTAAGCATCGACCGTAAACGTGCGGCCCCGGCGTAGAAGCGCCGGGGTTTTCCAATTGTAAAGATACCCAATTCGCTCCCGCTTGTTGCGGCGCATCTTGCAAACTGTTACAATTTAGGTTATGGCGTCACTAGATGACCTGAGTTCGGATAGGCGCGAAAGGAGATTCGCCATGTTAGGTCTCGTGAAGAAATTATTCGGCGATACGAATGAAAAGGAAATCAAGCGGCTTAGCAAAACGGTGGAGCATATCAATTCGCTCGAACCGTCCATGCAGGCGCTGTCCGACGAGGAGCTGCGCGGCAAGACGGCCGAATTCCGCGACCGTCTGGAGAAAGGCGAGACGCTTGACGACTTGCTTCCGGAAGCGTTCGCCGCGGTGCGCGAGGCGTCCCGTCGGGTCCTGGGCAAGCGGCACTACGACGTCCAGTTGATCGGGGGCATGGTGCTCCACGAAGGCAAGATCGCCGAGATGCGTACAGGCGAAGGCAAGACGCTGGTTGGCACGCTGCCGGTCTATCTGAACGCGCTGGCCGGGAAAGGTGTCCATGTCGTGACCGTCAACGAATACTTGGCCCAACGGGACAGCACCGAGATGGGACAAGTCTACTCGTTCCTCGGGATGACGGTAGGACTGAACCTGAACGGCATGTCTCCGCAAGAAAAACAGCAAGCTTATGCTTGCGACATCACGTACGGAACGAACAACGAATTCGGATTCGATTATTTGCGCGACAACATGGTGCTGTACAAAGAGCAGATCGTGCAGCGCCCGCTGCATTTCGCCGTCATCGACGAGGTGGACTCGATCCTGATCGACGAAGCGCGGACGCCGCTGATCATCTCCGGACAAGCCGCCAAATCGACGCAGTTGTACTATATGGCCGACCGTTTCGTGCGCACGCTGGAGAAGGATGTCGACTACACGATCGACATCAAGGTGCGTGCCGTCTCGCTGACGGAAGCCGGCGTCGAGAAGGCGGAGAAGATGTTCGGCATCGACAATCTGTTCGATCATCAGCATGTGCTGTTGAATCATCATATCTCGCAAGCGCTCAAGGCGCACGCCATTATGCGCAGAGACGTCGACTATGTCGTGCAGGACGGCGAGGTGTTGATCGTCGATGAATTTACGGGACGGATCATGCACGGCCGCCGTTACAGCGACGGGCTGCACCAAGCGATCGAAGCCAAGGAAAATCTCAAGGTGCAGAACGAGAGCATGACGCTGGCGACGATCACGCTGCAAAACTACTTCCGGATGTACCGCAAGCTGGCCGGCATGACCGGTACGGCGAAGACAGAGGAAGAAGAGTTCAAGAAAATCTACGGACTCGACGTGATTGTCGTCCCGACGAACCGTCCGATGATCCGCGTGGATAAACCGGACGTCGTCTACAAATCGCAGGCGGGCAAATTCCGCGCCGTGGTGAACGAGATCGTCCAGCGCCACGCCACCGGGCAGCCGGTGCTGGTCGGAACGGCGTCGATCGAAACGTCGGAGCTGCTGTCCGAAATGCTGAAACGCAAAGGCATTCCGCATAAAGTGCTGAACGCGAAGTTCCACGCCGAGGAAGCGGCGATCGTCGCGCAAGCGGGCCAACGCGGAGCGGTGACGATCGCGACGAACATGGCCGGCCGGGGTACGGATATCGTGCTGGGTGAAGGCGTGGCCGAACTTGGCGGGCTGCATATTATAGGGACGGAGAGACATGAGAGCCGCCGGATCGACAACCAGTTGCGCGGGCGCGCCGGCCGTCAGGGCGACCCGGGCTCGAGCCAGTTCTTCCTCTCGATGGAAGACGAATTGATGCGCCGCTTCGGAGCGGATAATATCATGGGGCTCATGGAACGGATGGGCTTCGAAGAAGACCAGCCGATCGAGAGCAAGCTGATTACCCGCTCGATCGAATCGGCCCAGAAGCGCGTCGAGGGCAACAACTTCGACATCCGGAAGGTTGTCCTCCAGTACGACGACGTGATGAACCAGCAGCGGGAAATCATCTACAAACAGCGCCGCGAAGTGCTGGAAGCGCCGAATATCCGCGAAGTGGTCATCGGCATGATCGTGCCGGTGATCGAGAGAGTCGTGGCGGCGCACTGTCCGGAAGAAGTCGTGCCGGAGGAATGGGAACTGCAGGAGATCGTCAATTACTGCCACGCGAACCTGCTGCCGGACGACACACTGACCGCCGACGATCTGTGGGGCAAAGAGCGCGAAGAGATTATCGAGTTCATCAAAGAGCGCGTCTTGGCTCACTACGACGAGCGGGAAGCGCAAATGTCCCCGGAGATGATGCGCGAATTCGAGAAAGTGGTCGTGCTGCGCGCCGTGGACAGCAAATGGATGGACCATATCGACGCGATGGATCAGTTGCGCCAGGGCATTCATCTGCGGGCGTACGGCGGCACCGATCCGCTGCGCGAATACCAGTTCGAAGGCTTCGAGATGTTCCAGGAGATGATCGAATCGATCCAGGAAGAGGTTGCCCGTTACATCATGAAGGCCACCGTCGAAGCGAACATCGAACGGCAAGCGGTGGCGGAAGGGCAAGCGGTCGATCCGAAGGCCGGAGAAGCGGCGAGAAAGCCGGTTCGCCATACCGGGAACCGGATCGGACGCAACGATCTGTGTCCTTGCGGCAGCGGCAAAAAGTTCAAGCAGTGCCACGGCAAGGAAGATTGACGAGCGGTTTGTTCGTCCGCCCGTTCGACCCTACGGCGCTGCCGGTCTGAGGACCGGCGGCGCTTGGCATGATCAAGGAAAAGCTGAAACTTACGGTGGAGGGAAACATGATGATCGACTCGCAAGTGAAAAACCAAATAAAGGACGCATCCAAACGGATCTCCGAGCTCAGGGGGTCTCTTTGACTTAGATTACAAGCTGGAGCAGATCGCGGATTACGAAGAGAAAATGTCGGCTCCCGACTTCTGGGACGATAACGAACGCGCCCAGAAGCTGATCGCCGAGCTTAATGCCGTCAAGTCCGTTGTCGAGCAGTTTAAAGCGCTGGAGAGCGAGCACAGCGACCTGGAGGTTATGCTTGAGCTGGCCGAGGAGGAAGGCGACGAAAGTCTGGTCCAAGATCTCGAGTCAAGCGTCAAGGAACTGATCGCCAAGCTGGAGAAATTCGAGCTGCAACTGCTGCTCAATCAGCCGTATGACCGGCTGAACGCCATTCTGGAGCTTCATCCGGGCGCCGGCGGCACCGAATCCCAGGATTGGGCGGAGATGCTGCTCCGCATGTACCGCCGTTGGGCCGAGAAGCACAACTTCCAGGTCGAGGTCCTCGATTACCTGCCCGGCGACGAGGCGGGCGTGAAGAGCGTAACGCTGTTGATCAAGGGATACAATGCCTACGGCTACCTGAAAGCCGAGAAAGGCGTCCACCGGCTGGTGCGGATCTCCCCGTTCGACGCGTCGGGCCGCCGCCATACGTCGTTCGTGTCTTGCGACGTTGTGCCGGAGATCGACGACGATATCGAAATCGAAATTCGTCCGGAGGACTTGAAGATCGACACGTACCGCGCGAGCGGCGCCGGCGGCCAGCACGTCAACCGGACGGAGTCGGCCGTGCGGATGACCCATATCCCGACGGGCATCGTCGTTTCGTGCCAGACGGAGCGCTCGCAGATCTCCAACCGAGAACGTTGTATGAAAATGCTTCGTTCCAAGCTCTACGAGCTGAAGATCGAGGAGCAGCGCAAGCAGCTCGCGGAAATTCGCGGCGAGCAGACGGATATCGCGTGGGGGAGCCAAATTCGCTCCTACGTCTTCCATCCGTACAGCATGGTGAAGGATCACCGCACGTCCGTGGAAACCGGCAACGTGGGAGCGGTGATGGACGGCGAGCTGGATATGTTTATCGACGCTTACCTGCGCAAACAGATTCAAACGGATACGCAACAAGCTTAAGCCTTAGCCCTGTTCCCCGGCCCTGCGGGAACGGGGCTTTTCTATAAGGCGGGCCGATCAGACAGAGGAGTAAACGGATGGAAGAAGACCATCCTATAATGAAGCGCGATCATCAAGCGAGAGGATCGATTTTATGAGAGCAAAAAAACAGCGGGAGGCGACGCCGGTCCGTTTCAGGTTGTGGCTGGAGTACGCGTTGGTAACGGCCGGTTGTCTGTGCGTCGCGTTAAGCTTCAACTTGCTGCTGAATCCCAACCGGATCGCCTCGGGAGGCGTCTCGGGCATCTCGGTTATCCTGAGGTACGCGTTCGGCGTGGAGCCGGCCGTTGTGCAATGGGCGCTCAATATTCCGTTATTTATCGCGGGTGTCGCGCTGCTCGGCCGGAAGTTCGGCGTGAAGACGGCTTACGGCTCGGTGGTTCTGCCGCTATTTGTTTATTTGAGCCGGAATCTGGAGCCGCTCACCTTAAATCCGCTGCTGGCCGCCGCCTTTGGCGGAGCGGGAGTCGGGCTTGGGCTCGGCCTTGTTTTTCGCGGACGGGGTTCGACAGGCGGGATGGACGTCGCAGCGCAAATTCTGCATAAATATACGGGGCTGCGTTACGGTTTGGCAATTGCCGCCATGGACGGGCTCGTCATCGTTACCGCGGGTTTCGTCTTCTCTCCGGAGCAGGCGATGTACGCGCTGATCGGCCTGTTCGTCACGTCCAGAACGATCGACGCGGTTCAACTGCTCGGCGGGACTTCGGCGAAGGTGGCGTTTATTATCTCGCGGGAAACGGACCGGCTGAGCGAAGCGGTGCTTCGCGATCTGGACCGGGGATTGACCCGGCTGCTGGGCGTCGGAGGATACACGGGCGAAGAGCGGGCGGTGCTGATGGTTGTCGTCAGCGTGACGGAGGTCGTCAAGCTGAAAACGCTTGTCAAGCGGATCGATCCGCAGGCGTTCGTCATCCTCAGCGACACGACGGAGGTGCTGGGGGAAGGCTTCAAGCTGCAGGCGTGATTCGCTTGACCCCTCCCCCCGATGTGGTATGATGGAAAATGGCGGATAAAACGCCTGCCGGAAGAAAAAATCCTTCAACATCCTGTTGAATGTTTATTCTCTCGGTTGTATAATCATTCAGTAACGCGAGTGGTTTGCGGTTAAAGCTTACTATTAATTTCGAAGCAAGAGGCATTTTTTCATAGAGCATAGGCGTGAAGACGGCGCTGAGCATACATAGGAGGGACAGCCATGAGCGGCACGATACGAGCGGCGATCGTCGGCTCGACAGGGTACGGCGGCGTGGAATTGATTCGATTGTTGTTGCAGCACCCCAAAGTCCGGATTACATCGGTGATCTCGTCGAGCGCGGCGGGACAACTGTATACGGACGGATACCCGCATTTGACGGAGATCATCACCGACCGGCTGGACGCGGTCGATCCGGAGCTGGTGGCATCCAAAGCGGACGTCGTCTTCCTGGCGACGCCGCACGGGGTCAGCGCGGCAACGGCGCCGAAGTTTCTCGAAGCGGGCCTCAAAGTGATCGACCTGTCGGGCGACTTCCGTCTGCAGGACGGTTCCGTATACGAGAAGTATTACAAGCACGCCCCGGCCGACCCGTCGTACGTGAAGAAAGCCGTATACGGCCTTGCGGAAGTGTTCGGCGCGGACGTGAACGGCGCTTCGTTCGTGGCCAATCCGGGCTGCTATCCGACGAGCGCGGCGCTCGGGCTTGTGCCGCTCGTTCAGGCGGGCTGGATCGATCTGGACAGCATCATCATCGACGCGAAGTCGGGCGTATCCGGCGCAGGCCGCGGGATGAGCCTGACGACGCATTTTTCCGAAGTGAACGAGAACTTTTTCGCTTATAAAATCAATAAACACCAGCATACGCCGGAGATCGAACAGACGCTGTCGCGGGTGGCGGGCCGTCCCGTCACTTTGACGTTTACGCCTCATCTTGTGCCGATGACCCGGGGCATTCTCAGCACGATCTACGCCAAGCTGGAGAACGGCCGCACCGAGGCCGAAGTCCATGAGCTGTACCGCCAATATTACGAGGGCCGCCGCTTCGTCAGGGTTCGCCCTCTGGGCAAGTTCCCCGCCACCAAAGAAGTGGCGGGCTCGAACTATTGCGATATCGGGTTGTCGGTCGATGCCCGCACGGGGCGGATTACAATCCTGTCGGCGATCGACAACCTCGTGAAGGGGGCCGCCGGCCAGGCGGTCCAGAACCTGAATCTGATGATGGGCTGGGACGAAGCGGAAGGTCTGGCATTTACGCCGGTCTATCCGTAACAGATATAGAGTCCGGCAGAGGAGAGCGAGGAGCGACATGGCACACTTCACGGTGGTGGAGGGCGGGTCCGTCACGACGCCGAAGGGCTTTAAGGCGGGCGGACTTCATTGCGGATTAAAGAAAACCGAGCGCAACGATCTCGGAGCGATCTATTGCGAGGTGCCGGCCGAGGCGGCGGCGGTCTACACGCTGAACCAGTTCCAGGCGGCGCCGCTGAAGGTGACGCGCGAGAGCATCGCGCAAGAAGGCAAGCTGCAGTTGTTCGTCGTGAACAGCGGCAACGCCAACGCGTGCACCGGCAAGCAAGGGGAAGAGGATGCGCGCACGATGCGGGCCAAGGCGGCCGAGGCGTTCGGCGTGGCGGAGCATCATGTCGGCGTGGCGTCGACGGGTGTCATCGGCGAATTGTTGAAAATGGACCGCGTGCGCAGCGGCATCGCGAAGCTGCCGGAGCGGACGACGAAGGACGGGGGCGACGCTTTTTCGCAGGCGATCCTGACGACGGACTTGGTGAAAAAGGAAGTCTGCGTGCGCGTGCAAATCGGGGAAGCGGTCGTGCATATCGCGGGGGCGGCCAAAGGCTCGGGCATGATTCACCCGAACATGGCGACGATGCTCGGCTTTATCACGACGGACGCGGCGATTCCGCATACGGAGCTTCAGAAGCTGTTAAGCCGCGTGACGGACGATACGTTTAACATGATCACCGTCGACGGCGACACCAGCACCAACGATATGGTGGTTGTGATGGCGAGCGGTCTCGCGGGCAACGAGCCGCTGGGGGAAACGCACCGGGATTGGCCGGCTTTCGAAGCGGCGTTCCGCTATGTGGGCGAATATTTGGCCAAGGCGATCGCGCGCGACGGCGAAGGCGCAACCAAGCTGATCGAGGTTCGGGTGGTCGGCGCCAGCGACAATCAGGCGGCGAGGGCGATCGCGAAGACGGTGATCGGATCGAGCCTGGTGAAGTCGGCCTGCTTCGGCGCGGACGCGAACTGGGGCCGGATTATCGCGGCGGTCGGACGTTCCGGCGTGCCGGTTAACGTCGACACCGTCGATATCCGACTCGGCGACATCTCCGTGCTGGAGCAATCGCGTCCGGTCGTCTTCGACGAGGAGCGGGCGCTGGAGTATTTGAAGGGCGACTTCGTGTCCATCTACGTCAACCTGAACATGGGCGCAGGCCGGGCGACGGCTTGGGGCTGCGACCTCACCTACGAGTACGTGCGCATCAACGCGGCGTACCGGACGTAAGGGGGAGCGCGGGATGGCGAACAACTGGTTTGTGATGAAATGCGGGGGCAGCACGCTGGCGGCTCTGCCGGAGCCGTTTTTCGCGGAACTGCGGCAGCTCCAGGAGAGCGGCACGATTCCGGTTATCGTGCATGGCGGCGGTCCGGCGATCTCCTCGACGCTGGAGAAGCTCGGCATCGAGACGGAGTTCGTGAACGGGCTCCGGAAGACCAACGAAGCGGTGCTGGATGTGGTCGAGATGGTGCTGTCCGGTCAGATCAACAAGGAGATCGTGCGCAAGGTGCAGCAGGCCGGCGCGAAGGCGGTCGGGCTGTCCGGCGTGGACGGCTTGCTGATCGAGGCGGAGCCGGTGCCGAACGCGCACGAGGTCGGGCTCGTCGGCAACGTGACGAACGTGAACGCGGGTCTGGTGCGGGGACTGATCGACCTGGGTTATATGCCGGTGATCGCTCCCGTGGGCATCGACGCCCGCGGGCAGCGCTACAATATCAATGCGGATACGGCGGCGGGAGCCGTCGCTTCCCGCCTCGGCGTCGAGCGGATGATCGTGGTCACGGATGTGCCGGGCATTATGCGTACGGTTGACGGGGAGAAGCGGGTGCTGCCGCAGGTGACCGTATCGGAGATCGACGAGATGATCGCGTCGGGTGAAATATACGGCGGCATGATCCCGAAGGTGAAGGCGGCCGTGCAATGCATCACCGGGGATGTCCGGGAAGTCGTCATTGTCGACGGCGCCCGTCCGGGCGTGCTGACAGCGGTGCTTGGCGGCGAACCGGTCGGCACGCGGATCGTAAAAGCTTGATTGGATTGGACATTGGGGAGGGATAACGGATGAGCGAAGGGAAAAGCGCGCTGTTTCCCAACTATGCTCGGTTCCCTTTGACGCTGGTCAAAGGGCAAGGCGGCAAAGTATGGGACGACCAGGGAAATGAATATCTCGATTTCGTCAACGGCATCGCCGTGACGAATCTCGGCCACTGCCACCCGGGCGTGTCCGAGAAGCTGAAGGCGCAGATCGACACGCTGTGGCATGTCGGCAACCTGTACCATATTCCGAATCAGGAGAAGCTGGCGAAGCTGCTGACCCGCGAGTCGGGCCTGGACGCGGCTTTCTTCTGCAACAGCGGCGCCGAGGCGAACGAAGCGGCCATCAAGCTGGCGCGCCGTTATCATGCCAAGGTGGCCGGCCAAGCTCGTCCGGATATCATCACGTTCCACCAATCGTTCCACGGCCGCACGCTGGCGACGCTGACGGCGACCGGGCAAGATAAGGTGAAGGACGGCTTTCATCCGCTGCCGGAGGGCTTCGTCTATGCGCCCTACAACCAGGTGGAGGGCTTGGAGTCGCTCGTGACGGAGCGCACCGGGGCGATCATGCTGGAGCTGGTGCAGGGCGAAGGCGGCGTCAACCCGGCTACGCCGGAGTTCGTGGCCGAGATTCTGCGTCTCCGGGACCAATACGGATTGCTGGTCATCGTCGACGAGATCCAGACGGGCATCGGCCGTACGGGCAAGCTGTTCGCGTTCCAGCATTACGGCTTCGTGCCGGATATCATCACGCTGGCGAAAGGGCTGGGCAACGGCTTCCCGATCGGAGCGATGCTCGGCGCGGAGAAGCTTCGCGAGGCGTTCTCCGCGGGCAGCCACGGTTCGACGTTCGGCGGCACGCCGATCGCGACGGCAGCGGCGATCGCGACGATCGAGATCATGCTGGAGGAGAAGCTGCCGGAGCGGGTCGCGGAGTTGGGCGCTTCGTTCCGCAAGCTGCTGGAGACCAAGCTGGCGGGCAATCCGCTGGTACGGGGCGTGCGCGGCCTCGGGCTGCTGGTGGGCGTCGCTTGCGAGACGCCGGTCGCCGGCATCATCGCCGATCTTCAGAACGAAGGCTTGCTGACGATGCCGGCGGGACCAAACGTGCTGCGGCTGCTGCCGAATTTTTACGTCACGCAGGAAGAACTGGAGTTCGCGGCCGAGCGGATCGCCGGCGTGCTGGCGAAGCACGCGGAAGCGGCGGCGGCCGCAACGGGTTCGAACGGTTAGCGATTACGGCGGGCGCAGCCTCCCGGGACGGGGGGCTCGCCCGCGACGATAGAGAGGAGTGTCGCAAGAGATGGCACTGGAAACGGATTTGCAGGATATGGCCTCGCGACTCAAAGGGCGCGATTTTCTCGCGCTGGCCGATTATACGCCGGAGGAGATCCGCTACCTGATCGACTTGGGGCTCGAGCTGAAAAAGAAGCATAAAGCGGGCGAAGTGTACCAGCCGCTGAAGGGCAAGACGCTCGGGATGATTTTCGAGAAGTCGTCGACCCGCACGCGCGTATCGTTCGAGGTGGGAATGTACCAGCTTGGAGGCCAGGCGCTGTTCCTGAGCCGCAACGATATTCAGATGGGCCGCGGCGAGACGATCTGGGATACCGCCCAGACGATGTCCCGGTACCTTGATGGCATCATGATCCGCACCTACGCTCACCGCAACGTGATCGAGCTGGCTCGCGGAGCGACGGTGCCGGTTATCAACGGCCTGACCGATTCGGCCCACCCGTGCCAAGGTTTGACCGACTTTATGACCGTGCTGGAGTTCCGCGGCAAGCTGGAAGGCCAGAAGTTCGCGTACATCGGGGACGGCAACAATATGGCGCATTCGCTGATGATGGGCGCGGCCAAGCTGGGGCTGCATTTCGCGATGGCGTGCCCGGAAGGCTACGATCCCGATCCCGAGGTCGTGCGCGCGGCGCAGGAAGCGGCCGAGCAAAGCGGCGGTTCGGTCTGGATCGGACGGGACCCGAAGGAAGCGGCCGACGGCGCCGACGTGATCTATACGGACGTCTGGGCGAGCATGGGCTTCGAGGACGAGCAGAAGCAGCGGGAGCAGGCCTTCGCCGCGTATCAGGTGAACGACGAGCTCGTGAAATACGCGAAGAAGGATTACTTGTTCATGCACTGCCTGCCGGCGCATCGCGGCGAGGAAGTCAGCGAAAGCATCATCGACGGCGACCACTCGATTATTTTCGATCAAGCCGAAAACCGGCTGCATGCGCAAAAAGCGATCCTGGCGGCGACCATGGGATAATGGGCGCCCGGGCGGCCGGATGCGGGGCGGCATAAACGTCAAGGCGACGAGGAAAAAGGAGATTGCGAGACATGGCGAAACCGAAAATTGTGCTGGCGTACTCCGGCGGTCTGGACACGTCGGTGATCCTGGCTTGGCTGAAAGAGAAGTACGACGCGGAGATTATTACGTTTACGGCCGACATCGGCCAGAAGGAAGAACTGGACGGTCTCGAGGAAAAAGCGCTGAAGACCGGCGCGTCCAAAGTGTATATCGACGACTTGCGCGAAGAGTTCGCGAGGGACTTTATTTTCCCGATGTTCCAAGCCGGCGCTCTCTATGAGGGGCAATATTTGCTCGGCACGAGCATCGCGCGCCCCCTGATCGCGAAGCGCATGGTCGAGATCGCGCGCGCCGAAGGCGCGGTCGCTATCGCGCACGGCGCCACCGGGAAGGGCAACGACCAAGTGCGCTTCGAGCTGACGGCCGCCGCGTTGGCGCCGGAGATCGAAGTGATCGCACCGTGGCGTCTGGACGAGTTCCGGGAGAAGTTCCCGGGACGCGCGGAGATGATCGCGTATGCCGAGAAGCACGGCATTAAGGTGACGGCGACGGCGTCCAAGCCGTATTCGACGGACCGCAATCTGCTGCACATCAGCTTCGAGAGCGGCATGCTGGAGGACCCGTGGTTCGATGCCAGCGCCCCCGAAGTAAAAGATATGTACGTGCTGAGCGTCGCTCCGGAGGATGCTCCGGACGAGCCCGAATACGTCGAGCTGGAGTTCGAAGCGGGCAACTGCGTCGCGGTGAACGGCGAGCGCCTCTCTCCGCTGGGCGTCATGGAGAAGCTCAACGAGCTTGGCGGCAAGCACGGCATCGGTCGCGTGGACATGGTCGAGAACCGCTTCGTCGGCATGAAGAGCCGCGGCGTGTACGAGACGCCGGGCGGCACGATCCTGTTCACGGCGCACCGCAAAATGGAGTCGCTCACGATGGACCGAGAGGTCATGCATCTGCGCGACTCGCTGATTCCGAAGTACGCGTCGCTCGTCTACAACGGATTCTGGTTTGCGCCGGAGCGCCTCACACTGCAAGCGCTCGTGACGGAATCGCAGAAGAACGTGACGGGCACGGTCCGCTTGAAGTTGTACAAAGGCAACGTCATCGGCGCGGGCGTGAAGTCGCCGGTCAGCCTGTACAACCCGGACATCGCCACGATGGAAGCCGATCCGTCCAAGGCTTACAACCAGGGCGACGCGACGGGCTTCATCCGCCTGAACGCGTTGCGCCTGCGCGTGGGCGCCGGCGTCGAGCAGAACCGCAACAATCGATAAGGGCCGAGCCTTGTTCGTCTATCGCGCTGGCAGCGCCTCGCCCTCGCAGGGCGGGGCGTTTGGCGTGACTGGACAGGGTGCGGCGTTGTGGGCGGCCCATCCCGGAGCGGAGTAGCAGAGCGTCGAATTCCGGTGCGAAGCGGCGTGACAGAGCGGCGCGGCGAGCCGGTTGGCGGCGTTGCTGCGGCGGGATGGGCGCACGGAGGTTGTTTGAACTGCAAAAATACATTTCAATAAAACGAAAGGCTTATCCTGACGGCTTTGAAGTGCAAAAATACAATTCAAATGCGATGAAAGCCGCAGGTGGGCCTCGTTTTGCAATTTGGAGTGCAGATTTGCAGGTATTCCGGCGGTATTGGCCATTTCAGCGGCAATCAAGTGTATAATTGCAGTTGAATGGAACCGGAGACGCGCAGCCGCGGCCGATAAACGGTTGCGTTCGGACGAGCCCTCAGCCGTACGGGCGGTGCTGCTTTTGTGGCGGCGCATCATGCGGTGCCGGGGACATGCCGGTAACGGCAGGGGCGTCCGGAAGCAGCTTGCCTGACAGGCTTCGCGAATGGGCGTCAAATGTCTAATGGACTTGCGGGGTTGAATCGAACGTTGCGAAAACGGACGAGCGTGACTTGGCGAGTCGGATTTGCTAGGAATGAGCAATGGATGGGGGTTCGGATCGAGTGAGCAAATTATGGGGCGGCCGGTTTACGAAAAAAACGGATCAGCTCGTCGAGGAATATACGGCGTCGATCACGTTCGACAAGGAATTGGCCGAAGAAGATATTCAGGGCAGCCTCGCCCACGTTACGATGCTGGGCAAATGCGGCATTTTGCCGCAGGATGACGTCGACACGATCAAGGAAGGGCTGCACCGCGTTCTGAACCGGATCCGCCGGGGCGAGCACGAGTTCATCGTGGCGGACGAAGACATTCACATGAGCATCGAGAAGGCGCTGATCGAGGATATCGGTCCGGTCGGCGGCAAGCTGCATACGGGCCGCAGCCGCAACGACCAGGTTGCGACGGATATGCATCTGTACCTGCGCAAGCGCGTAGTGGAATTCGTCGGTTTGCTGGCGAAGCTGCAGTCGGCGCTGATCGGGCAGGCGAAGCAGCACACGGATACGATCCTGCCGGGCTACACGCATCTTCAGCGGGCGCAGCCGATTCTGTTCGCTCATCATCTGATGGCGTATGTGTCGATGTTCCAGCGCGATATCGAACGGCTGCAGGACAGCTACAAGCGCATCAATACGCTTCCGCTGGGAGCCGGAGCGCTGGCGGGCACGACGTTCCCGATCGACCGCCACTTCGTGGCCGAGCAGCTCGGCTTCGAGCGCGTCTATACGAACAGCCTCGACGCCGTTAGCGACCGGGACTTCATCATCGAATTCCTGTCGCACGCCTCCATCCTGATGATGCATCTGTCGCGCTTCTCGGAGGAGCTGATCCTGTGGTCCAGCACGGAGTTCGGTTTTATCGAGCTGGACGACGCGTTCTGCACAGGGTCGAGCATCATGCCGCAGAAGAAAAACCCGGACGTACCGGAGCTCGTGCGCGGCAAGACCGGACGCGTCTACGGAAACCTGATGGGGCTGCTGACGGTGCTGAAGTCGCTGCCGCTCGCCTACAACAAGGACATGCAGGAAGACAAGGAAGGCATGTTCGATACGGTTCGCACGCTGCAGGGAGCGCTGCAGTTGTTCGCGCCGATGATCGAGACGATGAAGGTGAATGTCGGCCGTATGCGCCAGGCGGTCAACACCGACTTCTCCAATGCGACCGACATCGCCGATTACCTGGCGAACAAAGGCATGCCGTTCCGTCAAGCGCATGAAGTGATCGGCAAAATCGTCCTGTACAGCATCCAGAACAACAAATTCCTGCTGGATCTGACGATGGAGGAGTTTACGCAGTTCTCGAAGCTGTTCGAGGAGGATATCTACGAGGTGCTGCAGCCGGAGTCGGTCGTCAACGCGCGCAACGTGTTCGGCGGCACGGCCAAAAATCAAGTGCTGGACGCGATCGCCGCCGCCGAGGCGGAAATCGGCCGGACAAACGCTTGGGTGACGGAGTACACGGAGAAAAACAAATAAGACACGCGGGTAACTGCGAGTCGTATTCGCAGGGAACTATGGAACGGTGTGCAGCGCCATTGGCGCTAGGCGCCGTTTCTTTTTTTGCAGCGGGCATATGCCGCTGACGTTTTAAGGTGCTTGCATAAGGTTGCAGAGGACACCTAATAATATCCCGGCGTTGAAATCCATCGAAACGATGGATTTTTTTATTTTCCACGTCGTGTGCTTGTCGATCGATTCCGGATGGTGGAAAACGAGCGCGATTTTGGGTGCAAATACCTGTCGTCTTTAGGCTGTTATATTCCCGTAACATAATTGTAATGTTGAAATCTCGCCCATTGCGAAGGAAAATCGTCATTTGTGTCGAAGTATTTAAAGCTAGATTCAGGCGCGGGACGGAATTCGACTCCGTCCGACGGCCGAACCAATGGATGTGATAGAATTGATCGAAATGCACGACGTATGGAAGACCTACAAGAATGGCACAGACGCGTTACGCGGCATCAATCTTAAAGTAAACAGCAACGAGTTTGTTTATATCGTGGGCCCGTCCGGTGCGGGCAAGTCCACGTTCATGAAGCTGATCTACCGGGAAGAACGTCCCACCAAAGGACAAATCTTCGTCAACGGATTCAACCTGGAGAAGCTGAAGCCGCGTAAAATCCCTTACGTGCGCCGGAATATCGGCGTTATCTTTCAGGATTACAAGCTGCTTCCCAAACTTACGGTATTCGAGAACGTCGCGTTTGCGATGGAGGTTATCGAAGCGCCGAAGAAACTGATCAAGAAGCGCACGATGGAGGTGCTGTCGCTGGTCGGCCTCGCCGAGAAGCACGCCCGCCTGCCGCAGCAGCTCTCGGGGGGCGAGCAGCAGCGGGTTGCGATCGCCAGGGCGATCGTGAACAACCCTTCCGTCATTATCGCGGACGAGCCTACGGGCAACCTCGATCCGGATACGACCTGGGAGATTATGAAGCTGATGGAAGAGATCAACTTCCGGGGCGCGACCATCGTCATGGCCACCCACAACAAAGAAATCGTCAACACGATGCGCAAGCGCGTCATCGCGATCGAGGACGGGCAGATCGTGCGCGACGAGCAGCGGGGGGAATACGGCTATGAAATTTAGCACCGGAATCCGCCACCTGCGGGAGGGCGGGAAAAGTTTGCTCCGGAACGGATGGATGACGTTCGCTTCCTCGAGCGCCATCGCCATCTCGCTGTTTATTCTCGGCGTGTTTTTGCTGTTGACCGTCAACGTTAACGCCTTCGCCGACCAGGTGGAGAGCGACGTCCAGATCCGGGCCTTTCTCGACGATTCGGTGAAGGGCGAGCAGATTCAGGAATTGCAGGCCCGCATTGAAGCGATTCCGAACGTCCGCAAGGTCGTGTTCGTGTCCAAGGAGCAGGGCATGCGCGATTTTATCGCGTCGGTGCCGCCCGAGAACCGCTCCGCCTACGAAAGCTTGACGGGCGATGAAAACCCGCTGCCGGATTCCTTCACCATCGAAGTCTCGGAGCCGAGGCAGGTGCAGGCGGCGGCGGATGCGATTCTCGCCCTGAACGAGGGCAAGACGCCTCCGCCGATCTACAAATTGAACTACGGCGGGGACACGGTGAAAGTGCTGTTCAAGGTGACGGCGACCGTCCGTTATGTCGGCCTCGGCCTCGTTGTCGCGCTTGCGCTTACGGCGATGTTCCTGATCGCGAATACGATCAAGGTGACGATCTTTGCCCGCCAGCGGGAGATCTCGATCATGAAGCTGGTCGGCGCGACCAACAGCTTTATCCGGTGGCCGTTCTTTATCGAAGGCGCACTGCTCGGCCTCATCGGTTCGATTATCCCGATCGCGATTCTGCTGCCCGGCTATTACAAGCTGACCGAATTCGCGCATCTGGAGATGGGGCTGTCGCTGGTGAGGCTGGTGCCGTTCTCGGAAGTCGCTTGGCAGTTAAGCGGCGTTTTGCTGGGATTGGGACTGTTGATCGGCATTTGGGGAAGCGTCATTTCGATTCGCAAGTTCGTGAGAATATGACAGGCTGTGTTCGGCAAGCCGCATCATGAAACAACCAATCGCATTTTCAGAAAGGAGAGGAAACGTTGAAACGTCGTATGGTGCCGTTGGCCGTGGCCGCTTCGTTGGCAGTGTTTGTCGTCGCCCCGTCTACGTTCGCCGAGACGGTGCAGGATATCCAGCGTCAGATCGACGCGCTGACCAAGCAGGAGAATCAAGGGAAATCCGCGCTGAAAAATTATGAGAATCAGGAGAAGCAACTGGCCGCCGACAAGGAAAAGACGAAGCAGGAGGTCGCCCAGCTTCTCGCGGAGATCGAAAAAACCGGAGTCGAGCTGAACGCGCTGAACGCCGAGATCGAGGAGATTACGGAAAAGCTTGAGGCGAAGCAGCAGGAATTGACGGAGGCGGAGAAGCGGGTCGCCGAGCGGGACAAGGTGTTGAAGGAGCGCGTCAAGCTCACTTATACGACGGGCAAAATGTCTTTTCTGGACGTGCTGATGGATGCGGACAGCTTCAGCGATTTTCTGGACCGGTTCGAAACGATGACGTCGATCAATATGTCGGACAAGCAGATTTTGGAGGAAAACAAACGCGACCGCAACACGATCCAGGCCGCTAAGGAGGAGATCGAGAAGCAGCGGAACGAGCTTCAGGCGAAAGCCGATCGGGTGAAAGCCATTCAGGCGGACCTCGAACGCAAGGAAGAGCAGAAACGCGTTAAGATCCAGTCGCTGGACAAGGAAATTCAGCGTATCGGCATCATCTCCGAGGAGCAGGAAGCCGCGATGATGAAGATCGCCCAGAGAAAGGCGGAGCTTCAGCGCAAAAAACGCGAGTTGGAGAGCAAGGAGACGGAGTTCTACAAAGGCGGAGCGCTCGGTTGGCCGCTGCCCGGCTATACGCCGAAAAACATCACCTCGACGTTCGGCACCCGCAGCGATCCGTTCACCGGCAAGCCGGCTACGCATAAAGGCATCGACATCGGGGCTCCGGCGGGATCGAACATCGTCGCCGCGGAGAAAGGCGTCGTGATCCACTCCGGCTGGATGAACGGGTACGGCAATACGGTTATCCTTGACCACGGCGGCGGCTTGATGACGCTGTACGGACATATCCGCAACGGCGGGTTGAAGGTCAAGGAAGGCGAAGTCGTCAGCCGTGGACAAAAAATTGCCGAGGTCGGATCGACCGGCAATTCGACGGGCAACCATCTGCATTTCGAGGTGCGCAAAAACGGCACGGCCGTCAACCCGATGAGTTATCTGGGTTCCTGACCGGCTTGGGCGTTCTGAAGCATGTTAAAAAGAAAGAGCTTGTCATATAATACCTATGACAGGCTCTTTCTTCCATTTTACGGATCGGGACGGTGGCGCGCATGCGCGGTAATCGATATAACGGACTGCGTCTGACGGCGGTATTGCTGTTGGCGATGTTCGCCGGCAGCCTGTTGACGCTGCTTTGGATGGAGCAGGAATTGCTGCCGACGTCGGCCGGCGTGCATCCGACGGCGATCGAGCGGATGCCGGGCGGGTTGACGGAGAAGCAGGCGGATAAGATAGATGCCGCTTATCGGCTGATCACAAGGGAATACTTGAACGCGCCGGATTCGGACAAGCTCGTCGACGGCGCCATCGAAGGCATGCTGGCGTCGCTCGGCGACCCTCATTCCGTCTATATGGATGCCGACGAGGCGGAGATGCTGCACTCCACCTTGCAGCCGACGTTCCAGGGCGTAGGCGCGGAAGTGATGCTGGAGGATGGCAGAGTGACCGTGATCTCGGCGATTCGGGGCTCGCCGGCGGAGAAGGCCGGCCTTCGGCCCCGGGACGTCATTCTGTCGGTGAACGGCGAGTCGCTGCAGGGGTTGAAGCTGACGGAGGCGGTCGCCAAAATCCGCGGCCCAAAAGGGTCCCAGGCCAAACTGGAAGTGCTGCGCGGGGGCACGCTGCTGCACCTGACGGTCGTCCGCGACGACGTCGATTACGAGACGGTGTACGCGCAAGAGCTGCCGGACGGCCTGGGCGAGATCGAAATCCGGCAATTCGCCGCGCGGACGCAGGAACGGTTTCTGGAGGAGCTGAACAAGCTTGAGAAGCGGGAAGGCGGCTTGAGAGGGCTTGTGATCGATTTGCGCGACAACCCCGGAGGCGTGCTGACGGCCGCCTCGGGCATCGCGGAGCCGTTCATCCCGAACGGCGAACCGATCGTCCATACGGAAGGGCGCGATGGCGAGCGAATCACGACGAAGTCGACCGGCAGCGGCCGTTCGTACCCGATCGTCGTGTTGGTGAACGGCGGCAGCGCCAGCGCTTCGGAGGTGCTGGCGGCGGCTCTCCGCGAGAAGGCGGGCGCCAGGATCGTAGGCGAGCGGACGTACGGGAAAGGGACGGTGCAGTATCCCTTCGACCAGCAGCTCGGCGACGGCAGCGTCATTAAAATGACGATCAAGAAGTGGCTGACGCCTACCGGCAACTGGGTCCACGAGAAGGGAATCGCGCCGGACGTCGAGGTGGCGCAGCCGGCTTATTACGGAGCGACGCTGCTGACCCGCAAGGAGGAATGGAAGTTCGATGCCAATTCCCCGGATGTGAGAAACGTGCAGTTGTTCCTGCAGGCGGCGGGATACGATCCCAGGCGTACGGACGGCTACTTCGACCGAGGTACCGAAGCGGCTCTGGTCGCCTTTCAGACGGCCGAGGGACTTCCGGCGAACGGCACCGTCGATGCGGCGACCGCCGACCGCCTGGAGGAAGCCGCGATGCGCGCGATCCGCGATCCCGAGCGGGATGCGCAGAGAAAAGCGGCGCTGGGCGAGTTGAGGCGGTTGGCGGGGATTGCCCGATAATTTCGGCGTATGGCAGGAAACGGAACCGCTGCGTCGAATTATTTGTTCTGATTTAATCTGGAGTCGGCCTCGGCAGAGGTTTATTAGCGAGGAGCTCAACTGATGAATACGAATATCTGGATCGAGTTGCTGCGGCATGCGGCCGAAGCTTTGGCGGCCGTTGCTTTGCAGCCCTTTATATATGTTGCGATAGCGATGATCCTCCTGCATTACCGCGATCAGACGGCGACGGAACGGCTCTTGTTCGCTGTGCGGCTGCACGCGTACGGGCGCGAAACCTGGAATCGCGTATGGACGGGGATTGTGGCCGGGCTGGCGGCGTCGGCGGCGATGCTGGCGCTTGGCGCGGCTCTGCAGCCGGAAACGCTGGCGATCCTCTGGGTGGTGTCCGTGGCCGCGGTTTGGATTCGGTTCCGGTTTCTGTGTTTGGCCTATGCGGTCGGAGTGGCGGGAGCGCTTCACGGATTGTCTTCCATCCCGGCGGTAGCGGACGGTCTGGAGGCGATCGGCGCGGGCGTCGTCGCGGACTGGCTGCAGGCGATCGATGTGCCTTCGTTGCTGTCGGTCGTGGGGGTGCTGCATCTGGGGGAAGCGCTGCTGATCGGCTGGACGGGAGGCCGGTCGGCGATGCCCGTGTTTCTGGAGGGCAAGCGGGGCAAGCCGGTCGGCGGGTACAAGCTTCAGCAGTATTGGCCGGTCCCCTTGCTGCTGCTGGCGCCGGCGCCCGCGGAAAACGCGGCGTGGATGTTCGGCTTGGTCGAATCGTCGTCCTCCTTGCTTCCGTGGAAGCTTCCGTTCGGAGACGGCCTGTGGGAATCGGGCTGGTGGATTTTGCCGTTTCCCGTCCTGATCGGATTCAGCTCGTTAACGGTATCCAAGCTGCCGCGGGACAAAGCCCGGGAGAGCGCCCGGAACGTCGCTTTGTACGGGACGTTTGCGCTGCTTCTCGCGTTTGCGGCCGAATGGATGCCCGCCATTGCCGTTCCGGCGGCTCTGCTGGCGCTTGCGCTGCACGAAGGGCTCGTCTGGCTGGACGGTTGGCTGGAGAGCCAGCGAAGACCGTTGTACGTGCATGACGATCGCGGCTTGAAGGTGTTGGCGGTGCTGCCGGCCAGTCCGGCGGCGGGACTCGGCATACAACCCGGGGAGATTGTCCGCAAGGTAAACGGAATGCCGGTCCGTTCGCGGGCCGAACTGCATGCCGCGCTTCGCAGCAATCCGGCGTTCTGCAAGCTGGAGGTGCTCGATATTCGGGGAGAGGTGAGATTTCTCAGCCGTTCCCTTTATGCCGGGGAGCATCATCAGTTGGGACTATTGCTTTGCCCCGATGACGAGGCTCCGTATACGGCTGCTCCGGGACCGGCCGGTTTATGGGCGGTTCTGAGCCCGCGCCGGGCGCGCCGGGGACATGGCGGGGCGAGTTCCGTCCGTTCGCAAGAGGCGCAGGACGCCTAACTTTTTGACACAGAACGGATAATTGTTTGACTTTTCCGCCAATTTATGATACGATCTGTGTACGCTTAATTCCCGGTCAAACTGCCGGGAAGCGGGGGAACCAATGTTTTTGGGGCGAGTCTGTTCGGCGCAAGCCGGACGTAGGGAACCATCTTTCCCGAGCCCGTCAGCTAACCTCGTCAGCAGTGGATGGGTCCATGACTTCCCGTGCCGCCATGCGGCCAGCGATGACGATTAACGACCCTATTCGGGTCGTTTTTTGTATTTCAAGGTCCTGTGCGTTGCGTTTCGTTTTTTCGGGGTTCCGGCTGCGCGGCTCGCTCTCCCCGCCAATCCGAGAGAGGGAGGAATGAGAATGCCTCAGCCGAAGTATATCACCGATATCGACAAGATAACGGCTATACCGGAGGAAGAGAGAAGACGACTTAAGGCGATTACGGACAAATTTGTGTTTCGGGTGAACGATTACTACTTGAATCTGATCGACTGGAACGACCCGCACGATCCGATCCGCAAGCTGGTTATCCCGAACGAGGGAGAGCTCGCGGAATACGGGCGCTGGGACGCCTCGGACGAGGACACGAACTACGTGGTGCCGGGTTGCCAGCACAAATACAAGACGACGGTGCTGCTGATCGTGTCGGAAGTATGCGGCGCTTACTGCCGATACTGCTTCCGGAAGCGGCTGTTCCGCAACGACGTCAAGGAAGCGATGTCCGACGTCGAGCCGGGGCTGCAATATATCGCGGCGCATCCCGAGATCAACAATGTGCTGCTGACGGGCGGCGACAGCCTGATCCTGGCGACAGCCAAGCTGCGGATGATTCTGGAGCGGCTGAGAGAGATCGAGCATGTGAAGATCATCCGGCTCGGCTCGAAGATTCCGGTGTTTAATCCGATGCGAATTTACGAGGACGCGGAGCTGCTGGAGCTTCTGCGGGAGCACTCCACGCCGGAGAAGCGCATTTATGTCATGGCTCATATCAATCATCCCCGCGAGATTACGGAAGAAGCCCGCCGCGGCTTCCAGGCCCTGCATGATGCGGGGGTCATCGTCGTGAACCAGACGCCGGTGCTGCGGGGCATCAATGACGACCCGGGAGTGCTGGCCGAGCTGCTCGACCGTCTGTCATGGAGCGGCATCACGCCGTATTATTTCTTCGTCAACCGTCCGGTGGCGGGCAATCGGGATTTTGTCCTTCCGCTTGAAAAGGTATACCGCCTCGTTGAAGAAGCCAAAGCCCGCACGTCCGGTCTGGGCAAAAGGGTGCGCTTGTCGATGAGCCACACGTCGGGCAAGATCGAAATTTTGGCGATCGAAAACGGCAAGGCGTATTTGAAATATCATCAGTCCCGCGACGGGGAGTACGGCAAGTTCATGGTGCTGGATTGCCCTCCGGAGGCGGCGTGGTTCGACGATTTGCCGGGCAGCGAGAAGTATTGGACGAAGCCGGTCAAACGGACGGATGCCGTCGTCAGCGTCAACGAGCTGCCGGATATGCCGCAGCGGATGGCCCTGCGCAAGCAGGCGCGCGAAGGTCAGACGGCTGTGCGGCAAAAGGTATAGAATCCCCCGCGCGTCCAGCAAGCCGCGCCGATGATAGACCGAGGTCGGTCTGTCATGGGCGCGGCTTTTTGCTGCGTCGACAGCGGATTTATGTAATATAATCTAACACGAATATATGAAAACTATGAAAATATTTCTGAAAACCTATTGATCGAAATATTTATGTTATATATAATAACACTAGAGTTACAAAGGAGGCGCTCACAAATGAAGTTTCGCAAATCATCCGTCATGTTACTTTCCATTGCTACCGCCTTGTCCGCCGTTTCTACCGCAGCCGCCGCGGGGACGGAATCGGCCGCGGCTGAAGCGGCCACACCCAAGTTTCCTCTGCCGGACATCACCGTACTTCAGAAACTGAACAAGCGTCCGAACGTGCTTGTGATCGGAACCGGCGGCACGATTTCGGGACAGTCTACCGACGCAACCAGCTTCCAAACCTACCGATCCGGCGCGCTGGCCATCGAGAAGATGGTGGAATCGTTGCCGAACAAAGATCAAATCGCGGACGTGAATACGTATCAATTCGGCAATAAGGGCTCTTCGGCGTATACAATTCCGGATCTGTACGATCTGTCTCTAGCCGTCGATCAAGCCCTGGAGAAATACGACGGAGTTGTCGTCACCACGGGCACGGATACGATGGAGGAGATCGGCTATTTCCTCGATCTGACGGTACGCAGTCAAAAACCGGTCGTCATCACCGGCGCGATGCGGCCGTGGACGGTCATCGGCTCCGACGCTCCGGCCAACTTGTACAACGCTATTTACCTTGCCGGAAGCGGCAAGACCACCAAGTTCGGTACGGTGCTGATGCTGAACGATGAAATTCATGCCGTCCGGGAAGTGACGAAGACGAATGCGTTGCGGATTGACACGTTCCAGTCGCCGGGCTTCGGCCCGCTGGGGTATGTGGATGAGAAAAACATCCGGCTCTATCGCGCGCCGGCGCGGGCCTTAAAGCCGGACGAGGAATGGGCGACGCCCTTCGACCTGAGAAAGATCGGCAAGGAGGATCTTGCCAAAGTCGAAATCGCCTATTCGTATCAAGGGGCGGGCGGCGAAGCGATAAAAGGCTTTGTCGAAGGCGGAGCCGACGGCATCGTGACGGCCGGTACGGGCGCGGGCGGCATCTCGGCGGCTATGCGCGAAGAGAGAGCGAAGGCTATCGAGAAAGGCGTCGTGTTCGTGACGACCACCCGTACCGGTTCCGGCAACATTTACGGCGGGGAAAAAGGCATTTTGCCGGGGGATAACCTGAACCCGTACCACGCCCGCATCATGCTGCTGTTGACGCTTTCCTTCACCGACGATTTCGAGACGATGAAGCAATGGTTCGCCGAATACGCGGCTCAGGATATTCCGGCTCCGGAGCTCCGAGCCGCAAGCTGATTTCGCACGCGTTCCGAGGTTGGCCTCCGGCTTTAGCCGGCCGGGGGCCGCCTCTTTTTTATTTACAAAGCCGAAGGGGCCGGCCGATCCTCATTCCCGAATTCGCAAGAAAAGTAAAACCTTCCGTTTGCATCCGGGTTCGCAAAGCGGTATAATGAAACGGGAACATGTATTCTTATTTCCGCTGAGGCGGAACAATCGGGGGATTTCATGAGAAGCGATTTCGATTTGCTGGAGAAGCCGTTCAGCCTGAAGTCGGATTACAAGCCTCAAGGGGACCAGCCGGAGGCGATCCGGCAGCTTGTCGAAGGCGTCCGGGCGAACAAGCGTTACCAGACGCTGCTCGGGGCAACCGGTACGGGCAAAACTTATACGATAGCGAACGTCATCGCGCAGTTGAATCGCCCCACCCTGGTTATCGCCCACAACAAGACGCTGGCAGCGCAACTGTGCAGCGAATTCCAGGAATTTTTCCCGGACAATGCGGTATCGTATTTCGTCAGCTACTACGACTACTATCAGCCGGAGGCGTACATCGTCGCCTCCGATACGTATATTGAGAAGGATTCCAGCATCAACGAAGAGATCGACAAGCTGCGCCACTCCGCGACGAGCTCGCTGTTCGAGCGGCGGGACGTCATTATCGTGGCGAGCGTATCGTGCATCTACGGTCTCGGTTCTCCGACAGAGTACCGGGATCTTGTGCTGTCGCTGCGGGTCGGCATGGAGCGGCCGCGCAACCAGATTCTGCACAAGCTGGTCGACATCCAATATCAGCGCAACGACATGAACTTCGTTCGGGGTACATTCCGCGTGCGGGGGGACACGATCGAAATCTTCCCCGCATCCATGGACGAGCGGGCTATCCGCGTCGAACTGTTCGGCGACGAGATCGAACGGATCACCGAGATCAACGTGCTCACCGGCGAGATTATCGGCGAGCGCGACCATGTCGCGATTTTCCCGGCTTCCCACTTCGTCACGGCGTCGGAAAATATGAAACGCGCCGTCGCGAACATCGAGATCGAGCTTGAGGAGCGGCTTGCGGAGCTGCGCGCCAAAGGGAAGCTTCTGGAGGCGCAGCGGCTGGAGCAGCGGACCCGCTACGATATGGAGATGATGCTGGAGATGGGCTTCTGCTCCGGCATCGAGAACTACTCGGCCCATCTGACATTCCGCGAGCGCGGGTCGACGCCGTACACGCTGCTGGATTACTTCCCGGACGACATGCTCGTCGTCGTGGACGAATCGCACGTGACCCTTCCCCAAATCCGGGCGATGTACAACGGCGACCGCGCGCGCAAGGAAGCGCTCGTGGAGCACGGATTCCGCCTGCCGTCGGCGCTCGACAATCGCCCGCTGCGGTTCGAGGAGTTCGAGGCGAAGATCAAGAACGCGATCTTTGTCTCCGCGACCCCCGGCCCGTACGAGCTGGAGCATTGCCCGACGGTGGTCGAGCAGATTATCCGCCCGACCGGACTGGTGGACCCGATCGTCGAGGTGCGGCCGACCAAAGGCCAGATCGACGACCTGATCGGCGAGATCAACAAGCGCGTCGCCAAGGACGAGCGCGTGCTGGTGACGACGCTGACGAAGAAAATGGCCGAGGATTTGACCGATTATCTGAAGGAAGTCGGGATCAAAGTGCGGTACATGCACTCCGACACCAAGACGTTCGAGCGGATGCATATCTTGCGCGATCTGCGACTCGGCGTGTTCGACGTGCTGGTCGGCATCAACCTGCTCCGCGAGGGTCTGGACTTGCCGGAGGTCTCCTTGGTCGCCATCTTGGACGCGGACAAGGAAGGCTTCCTGCGCGCGGAGCGATCCCTCATCCAAACGATCGGCCGGGCGGCCCGCAATGCCGAAGGCTTCGTAATCATGTATGCGGACACGATCACGGAATCGATGGAGAAAGCGATCAGGGAAACCGAGCGCCGCCGGAAGATTCAGATCGCCTACAACGAAAAGCACGGGATTACGCCGCAGACGATCAAGAAGCGGGTGCACGACGTCATCGAAGCGACCCGTGCGGCGGAAGCGAGCGCGGATTACCTGGCCGATGTGAAGTCGGCGAAGATGTCCAAGAAGGAACGGAAGACCGTCATCGAACGCCTGGAGGCGGAGATGAAGGAAGCGGCGAGAAATCTGCAGTTCGAGCGCGCGGCGCAATTGCGGGATATGCTGCTTGAACTGAAAGCGGAAGATTGAGACGAAACGAGGAACGCGGCGACGGAGCGGGATCTCCGTGAACGCGGCCGAATGAAGGGATGAGCAAGCGGTGGCCAAGGATCATATCGTCGTCAAGGGCGCACGCGCCCATAATCTGAAAAATGTCAATGTCACGATTCCGCGCGACCGGTTTGTCGTGCTGACGGGCCTAAGCGGCTCCGGCAAATCGTCCCTCGCGTTCGATACGATCTACGCGGAAGGCCAGCGCCGGTACGTGGAATCGTTGTCCGCATACGCGCGCCAGTTTCTCGGCCAGATGGACAAACCGGACGTCGATTCGATCGAGGGATTGTCTCCCGCCATTTCGATCGACCAGAAGACGACCAGCCGGAACCCGCGCTCCACGGTGGGGACGGTTACGGAAATTTACGATTACCTGCGTCTGCTGTTCGCGAGAATCGGCAAGCCGCATTGTCCGACGCACGGCATCGAGATTACGGCGCAAACCGTCGAGCAGATGGTCGACCGGATTCTCGAATATCCGGAAAGAACGAAGCTGCAAATTCTCGCCCCGGTCGTCTCCGGCCGCAAGGGCGAGCACGGCAAGCTGCTGCAGGACATTCAGAAGCAGGGCTTCGTCCGCGTTCGCGTCAACGGCGAGATGCGCGAGGTCAGCGAAAACATCGAGCTGGAAAAGAACAAGAAGCATCACATCGAAGTGGTCGTCGACCGGATTATCGTCAAACCGGATGTGGCCGCCCGGCTGGCGGATTCGCTGGAGACCGCGCTGAAGCTGGCGGACGGCCGGGTGATCGTGGACGTCATGGGGCAGGAGGAGCTGCTGTTCAGCCAGAAGCTTGCCTGTCCGGAGTGCGGATTCAGCATCGAGGAGCTGGCCCCGCGCATGTTCTCGTTCAACAGCCCGTTTGGAGCTTGTCCGGATTGCGACGGTCTCGGCGTGAAGATGATCGTCGACCCCGACCTGCTTGTGCCCGACCCGTCGCTCACCATCGAGGAAGGCGCGTTTGAGGCGTGGGCGGGCAGCACCTCGAACTACTATCCGCAGTTCCTTGCTTCGGTGTGCGACCATTACGGCATCCCGAAGGACGTTCCGGTCCGTGATCTGACGCCCGACCAGATGAAGAAACTGCTGTACGGGACCGGCGGGGAAAAGGTGAAGTTCCGCTACGAGAATGACTTCGGCCATACAAAGGAAGCTTATGTCCCGTTCGAGGGCATTATCCCCAATCTGGAACGGCGCTATCGCGAGACCGCCTCGGACGGCATCCGGGAGTATATCGAGCAGTACATGAGCGCCAAGCCTTGCGGCTCCTGCAAAGGAAACCGCCTGAAGCCGGAAAGCTTGGCCGTCACTGTCGGGGGACACAATATCGCCCATGTGACGTCCTTGTCCGTCGGCGAGGCTTGCTCGTTCTTTGAAAATCTCAAGCTGACCGACAAAGAAAAAACGATCGCCAACCTGATCCTGAAGGAAATATGCTCTCGACTGGGCTTCCTGGTTGATGTCGGACTCGATTACCTGACGTTGAACCGGGCGGCGGGAACGCTGTCGGGCGGCGAAGCGCAGCGGATTCGGCTGGCGACGCAGATCGGGTCGAGCCTGATGGGCGTCCTCTACATTCTCGACGAGCCGTCCATCGGCCTGCACCAGCGCGACAACGCCAAGCTGATCGCGACGCTGGAGAAAATGCGTGATCTCGGCAATACGCTGATCGTCGTCGAGCACGACGAGGATACGATGCTGGCCGCCGATTATATTATCGACATCGGACCGGGAGCGGGCATCCACGGCGGCACGGTCACCGCGCAAGGCACGCCGGAGGAGCTGATGGCCGATCCGAACTCGCTTACGGGCGCGTATCTCAGCGGACGGAAGTTTATCCCCGTGCCGCTGAAACGTCGCAAGCCCGGCGACAAATGGCTGGAGGTCCGCGGCGCGAAGGAAAACAACCTGAAAAACGTCAACGTCAAATTCCCGCTCGGCGTATTCGCCTGCGTGACCGGGGTATCGGGTTCGGGCAAAAGCACGCTGGTCAACGAGATTTTGTACAAGGCGCTGGCCCGCGACCTGAACGGGGCCAAGACCCGGCCGGGCCTTCACAAGGAGATCCGGGGACTGGAGCATATCGAGAAGGTTATCGATATCGACCAATCGCCGATCGGCCGCACGCCGAGATCCAATCCCGCCACGTACACGGGTGTGTTCGACGATATCCGCGACGTCTTCGCGAATACGCAGGAGGCGAAGGTGCGGGGCTACAAGAAAGGCCGCTTCAGCTTCAACGTCAAAGGCGGACGCTGCGAAGCGTGCCGGGGAGACGGCATCATCAAGATCGAGATGCATTTCCTGCCGGACGTATACGTGCCCTGTGAGGTCTGCAAGGGCAAACGGTACAACCGCGAGACGCTTGAGGTCAAATACAAAGGAAAGACGATCTCCGACGTGCTGGAGATGACGATTGAGGACGGCTGCGAATTTTTCAAGAACATTCCGCGTATTCAGCGCAAGCTGCAGACGCTGCTCGATGTCGGCCTTGGCTACATGACGCTGGGCCAACCGGCGACCACGCTTTCCGGCGGCGAGGCGCAGCGCGTGAAGCTGGCCGCGGAACTGTACCGCCGCAGCACGGGCAAGACGCTGTACATCCTGGACGAGCCGACGACGGGCTTGCATGTCGACGATATCGACCGCCTGCTGAGGGTGCTCCATCGTCTGGTCGACAGCGGCGAATCGGTGCTGGTCATCGAGCATAACCTCGATGTGATCAAAACGGCCGACTACCTGATCGACCTCGGGCCGGAAGGCGGAACGCGCGGCGGCACGATCGTCGCCGTCGGCACGCCGGAGGAGATTGCGGCCGTACCGGAATCTTATACCGGGCAATTTTTGAAGCCGATTCTCGAGCGCGACCGCGAGCGGACGCTCCGCTCCGACGTGCCGAGCTACGTCGCCAATGAAGTATCGCCTTCAGCGGTGTAAAATTCAGCGTCAACTTCAATGCGTTCCGCCGAGAGGCTGCCTCGGGTCGTGCTCCGACCCGGGCGGCTCGGGAGAAACGCGATTCTACGGGAGACACACGATTCTTGTGAGGCTACGGGCTTGGGGTTCGAAAGCTGAGGCGGTCATGCGGGCACCAACGTACGGACTCTTACGGTTCGCGGGAGGGAAGAGGCGGACAACGGGAAAGGGACTGGGGTAACGCTGGCGAACGATACCGTTCCCGAACGGAACCGTACGAATCAATAAGAGGGGTTGAACGGAAGAACGCTTCCGCTCAACCCCTCTTATTGATAGAGCCGCCCGATCAGGACGCTTTGACGGCCAATATTTCGTTCAGCTTCTCCTGGAATGCCGCCGCGCCTACGCGCAGGAAGAATTGGTGGAACGTTTCTTCCGGGCTGCGGTTTTCCTTGAAGAACAGGATCAACTGCTCCAGCACTTCGCCGACGTCGTCGCCCTTCACGCGGCCCTTCAGCACGGTGTTGAACTTCGCGCCCGGCCCGAGAATGCCGCCGACGGCGATGTCGAACGCGTCAACCATGCCTTCCGGCGTCTTGACGAGCGCGCCCTGCAGACCGATATCGGCGATATGCTTCTGGCCGCAAGCGTTCGGGCAGCCGATGAAGTGGATGCGCACTTCTTCATCCAGATCGACCTTGGAGTCGAGGTACTCGGCGACGCGGCGGGCGCGCTCCTTCGTCTCGACGATGGCCAGGTTGCAGAACTCGTTGCCCGTGCAGGACACGGTTCGGCTCATGAACCGCTTCGGATTCGGCGAGAAGCGCTCCAGCAGTTTTTCGCGCAGCAGCGCATCGACTTTGGCGTCCGGTACGCCCGTCAGCAGCACGTTTTGCGAGACGGTTGTGCGGATCGAGCCGTCGCCGTACTCGTCGGCCAGCCGCGCCAGCTCCGTCAGCTCGTCGGCGTTCATGCGGCCTACCGGCACGTTCAGTCCGACATAGTTCAATCCGGGCTGCTTCTGCGGGTGAACGCCGTCGAAATACGCCGCTTGCCAGCCGGCGATTTTGTCTTCGCCGCGCTTCGGCATGTCGCCGATCAGCTCCAGCAGCTTATTCAGGAACTTCTCCGGACCCCAATCGGCTACGAGGAACTTCAGACGCGCATGGTGGCGCTTCTCGCGGTAGCCGTAGTCGCGGAAGATCGTGGTCACGCCGATCGCGACTTTCAGCACTTCCTCCGGACGGACGAAGATATCGAGCTGCTTCGCCAGGTGCGGCTTCGCCGACAGGCCGCCGCCGACCCAGACGTGGAAGCCGGCCACTTCCTGGCCGTCGATCACCTTCGTGGCCGGGGTGAAGGCCAGATCTTGGATCTCCGCGTGCGCATTGTTATAAATATTGGCGGAGATGGACATTTTATATTTGCGCGGCAGGTTGGAGAAATCCCGGTTGAGCAGGAAGAAGCGATTCACTTCTTCGACGATTGGGGTCGTATCGATCAGTTCGTCAGGATCGATTCCGGCCAACGGGTTGCCGACGATCGTACGCGGGCAGTCTCCGCAGGCTTCGTACGAGTAGAGGCCGACCGCCTCAAGCCGTTTGAAAATATCCGGAAGCTGCTCGACGCGCAGCCAGTGGAACTGCACCGCCTGGCGGGTCGTGACGTCGACCAGGCCGCGTCCGTAAAGCCGGGCGATCTCGGCCAGCGCGCGGGCTTGATCGGAATTCAGAATGCCGGAGGGGATCCGGACGCGCATCATAAAGTTGCCTTCGCCCTTCGGCTTTTGCTCGTAGACGCCCGCCCATTTGAAGCGGTTCAGGTCGTCTTCGGTGATTGCTTCGTAACCCTTCACCGAATACTCTTCGATAATCGTGCGGATAACGTCAAGGCCGTCCTTCTCGAGCTTTTGCAGCTCGACTTTATTCAACTTGGACGGGTCCGCCGCCCAAATCGGTTCGTAAGCCATTGGATGCTCCCCCCTGATTGCTGGTTTTAGGAATGGAATTCCGACAATTTCGCTAAGAATAACGTTATGTTGATACTATCATATTTGCGAAACAGCGTAAATACTGCGGGGCTTCAAAGCTTATAAGGCTTTATTATGAAAAATACAGGCCTTGCTTATGGCTTGCGGCGTCAATAGGATTTCGGCGGTAAGCCGTGACAAACTTGTTAAATCTGTCGAAATGGCTTGCATCGCCGGGCTTGACAGGATAACATATATAAAGATATGTGGATATGGCGATACACATAAAGGAGGGGCCCCCCAGATGTATCTGGCAGAAGAAGCGGCAGCAGAAGTGAGCCGAGTCCAGGCATTCGATTTCATCATGCTGGCGTTTACGATCGTAATTGCAATCGGTGTATTCCGTTTGCTGAAAGCGCCGCAGAAAAATATATTTGCGATCGGTTTCGGTATTGTTAGCCTTGCGGTATTCCTGTTCATCGACGTCCTGATGATCATGTATTGGATGGGTTCGGACATCACGTTCTCCAACTGATCGGAGCTTGCTCAAAGCGGGCTATCTCGAGCGGAGCCACTCTGTGAACTGACCCCCGTCAAGTAGACAGTACAAAAAAATAAAAATCGGTTAAGCGGCCTTGGTCCTGAATTCCATGGGACTGAGGCCGTTTAGTTTTGCCTGTAATCGCTCGTTATTGTAAAAACGGA
>NZ_VCQZ01000024.1 GCF_005938195.1 Paenibacillus thermoaerophilus | reverse complement strand
CCATGGATATTCTGGAGCAGGCAGAAAGTGACGTACTGGCCTACATGGCCTTTCCCAGGGAGCATTGGCGGCAAATTCATTCCACCAATCCGTTAGAGCGCTTGAATCGGGAGATCCGCCGACGTTCGGATGTGGTAGGGATATTCCCGAATCGAGAATCTGTCATCAGACTGGTCGGTGCCATTTTGATCGAGCAGCAGGATGAATGGACAGTCGCACGCCGTTATTTCAGTCTTGAATCCATGGCCAAAGTCGTCCAAGGAGAGCAACTCCCCCTTGCATCCACTACGCTCTTGCAGAAGTAAATCTAGGTCATGCAGTAGAAATCGATTTTACACCACTTGACGGGACACTACCGAGTCTACGACAGTTGCAGATGGTGGTGGAGAATCAGCAACGGCTGAAACGGACGACAACGACAGTAATGCGACTACTACGGCAAAAATAAAAAAACTCCTTTTGAATCTTTTCATTTTCATTCCCTCCAATTTTACGCGGATCTTCACCTATCCCGTATTAGGGGATATTGGAGATAGAACTACATTACCAGACATATCTATTAATTACCAGTAAATTTTTAGATAATCTGGATTACAGTATCCAGTACCCTAGAACCCCGCCAATGCCCGCAAGGATGAACAGAACGCCTCCAATGCGAGCAGACACAACATAGAGTCCGGACGGTTCGGTTGCATCATGTGATTTCCAACTTTCGATGATGGCCCAAACAATCGACGGCCGTATGACCATTAACAACCCTAAAATAATAAGAAGCAAGCTAATGAACCCCATAAGAACGCCTCCTGACGATCGTAACTACCCCTTTAATAATAAAATACGAAAAGAGTGTTCTTGGATGCAAGATTTTTTCCAGAATCTTTCGACAAATCATCTGCATGGCGGAAACAAATCCAGGTGCAAGCAAAATGGAGCATCGCCTCGTAGTTCTCCACTTCTTCTCCCAACGAACGAGCAGTCGGCGAAAACGGTTGATCCAGGAGTGGGTTCGTTCGACCATCCAGCGCTGTGCCCGGTATCCCGGAATCAGTTGAAGTAATCTTCTCCTGTCCCATAGTGACATGATCTCAGAACAGTTACACCGTGACATTAACACAGACGAATTACAAATTTTCAAATGCGGTGTTGACACCGTCCAGCAAAACATGGTAATCTCTTATCAACCCGCATTATACCGACTAAACTGATTGGAATTATTAAATATGTCCACCAATTATTTGGAGACTTTCTGCCGCTCCCGGAGCGGGAATACGGAAAGTCTCCTTTCATTTTTTAATGGAGAAGAGGAGGCATTGCCATGAGCAAACAAGTGCTGGATCACCAGAAGTTTTCGCCGATGCGCGAAAAATTCATCTGGCCGTTGAAGAAACGGCCACCTTCCTGAACCGCGTGTTCGGTCAAGGATGATCGGCCGAAACGACGCTTAGCCAACGTGTTTGACTCTCGGTTTCCTGCATTTATTCTTTCCAAGATTGGGAGTGGCCCAGATGAGCAACATTCATTCTTCTCTCACCGCAAATCAACCGGCGGGATTAACCTATGACGATGAGGTGCTGGCAAACCGAAAACCCGATTATCCGGTGCATCCCCTCATTCTGAACAGGTGGTCGCCGCGAGCCTACGCGAACATCCCGGTTAGCGACGAAGTGCTGTTCACGGTGCTGGAAGCGGCGCGGTGGGCGCCTTCCGGCGGCAATCAGCAGCCTTGGCGCTTCTATGTGGCCCGCACGGCGGAAGAGCGTGAAACGTTCCTGTCGTTTATTCTGCCTCGCAACCAGTTGTGGACGCGAAACGCGCCCGTTCTGCTGCTGATTGCCTCCCGGAAATTTCGCGACAGCGGGGAACCGCTGAATACGCACGCCTTTGACGCGGGCGCGGCATGGGCGACGCTTGCGCTGCAGGCGCGGCTACTCGGCTTGTCCACCCGGGCGGTCGGCGGCTTCGACCAGGAGCTTGCCCGGAAGACGCTGCAGGTGCCGGAGTCGATTGCGCTGCACGCGGTTATTGCGCTCGGGTATCGAGGCCGCCTGGACAAGTTGGACCCGAGCTTCCATGAGCTGGAACAACCGAATGGCCGGCGGCCGATTGCGGATAGTCTGCTGCCGATCGCGCCGCCGCCCGGCCATCGGCCATAACCGAGGCGATCGCCGCGTTGAAGCGGAGATGCGCTTCTCGTCCGGGAGTAAGGATTGACATGTTGTAGAAGCGGATGGATGAGGTTTGGAAAAAAACGGGCAGACACCAAGATGTCGACCGGTTTGCCGGAGACTTACCAAGCGCACGAGGCCGCGCGGCTGTTGGTAAGTCTTTTTTCTATCCCCATTAAAATTGCGATCGAGGAGCGTGAATGATGTGGCAAAGCCGCATACGGAAGTGGAATTCGGATGGTTTATCCCGACGACGGGCGACGGCAAGCACATCGGCGTCAAACCGGAACGGGAATCAACGGGGGAATACATGATTGAGGTGGGGAAGGCGGCCGAACAGGCCGGTTTTACGTTCGCGTTAATCCCAACCGGCGGTTCCTGCATTGATTCGTGGATCGTCGGATCGCAGATCGCGGCGCATACGAAAATTTTGAAGCCGCTTGTCGCTTTCCGGCCCGGTCTCATCGCGCCGGTGCTTGCCGCCCGGATGGCGGCGTCGCTCGACTATGTGTCCGGGGGGCGGGCTCTTGTCAACGTCGTGACGGGCGGGGCTCCTGCCGATCTGATCGCCACCGGCGACTCGCTGGCGCACGATCATGACGAACGCTACGAGCGGACCCGGGAGTTTCTCGAAATCGTGAAGGAGGTATGGTCGCGTTCCAAAAGAAACAACGAACAATTTCTCGCCGCCAATTCTTCCTATGGCTCGGCCGAGAAGCTGGTTTACAAAGGCAAGCATTTTCAGCTCGACGGCGGCGCAAGCCTCCCGCCTCCCGTGCAGGAACCTCACCCTCCGCTTTACTTCGGCGGCAGTTCGGCGGCCGGCAAACGAACGGCCGCAGAGACAGCCGACGTATACCTGATGTGGGCGGAACCGCTCGATTGGATCCGCGAGCAGATCGAAGAGGTGGAGACGCAACTCGCCGAGTTGAAGCGCGAGAAAGGGATCGAGCGGACGCTGCGCTACGGCCTCCGCGCCCAGGTGCTCGTGCGGCCCACCGAAGAAGAAGCGTGGCGGGAGGCGTGGGACATCATCAGCAAGGTCGAGCCTGAAGCGATCGAGCGGTCGAGAGCCCGCTTCAATCATACGGATTCGACGGGCCAGAAACGGCAAAACGAGTTGCGCGAGCAATCGCGTAACCATGACTTCCTGGTCGCCCCGAATCTGTGGGCGGGGTTATCGACCGTTCGCGGCGGCGGCGCGATGCTGTTGGTCGGCACGCCGGAGCAGATGTCGGATAGGCTGCTGGAATACGTCGATCTCGGCATCTCGTCCTTTATCCTGTCGGGTTACCCGCATCTGGAAGAAGCGAAGATAACGGGAGAACTACTGCTTCCGCTCGTGAAGAGCAAGCTGGCGCAGCGCGAAGGGCGAAATCCGCTTCCGTATCATGAGACGGCCTGATCCGGAAAGGGGACGTTCAACCGCGTCGCCGTCATGGACCCGCGGCCAGGCACGATCCGCGGGCGTCATTGCGGCCGGAGTTGGCAGACAGCTACGGCATTTAACGATATTCGAGACGGAGAGGTGTTACCATGAATCGTACGGAAGCGATCACCCGTCCCGTTTTGACGAAGGACACCGGAGCCGGCTTGCCGTTGCCGGAGTCGCAGCGCGACCGATCCGCCGGCATCCGGTTGAAACGCCTAAATAAACGGAATGTTCTGCTTCGTGGCTCGTTGTTACCCGTCGCCATCCTGACGGTCTGGCAAATCGCAGGCATGCTGAATCTGATCTCCGAGAACCTGTTGCCTGCGCCGTCGGCGATCGCCCGCTCGTTCGCGGACCTTATCGTTTCCGGCGAACTGTTCGGTCATTTGTGGATCAGCCTGTACCGAGCCGCCCTCGGTTTCCTGCTGGGCGGAGGTCTGGGGTTATTGCTCGGCTTCGCCGTCGGTTTGTTTCGGCAGGTGGAGGAGATGGTCGACCCGACCGTCCAGATGTTGCGCATGATTCCGCATCTGGCGATTACGCCTCTGTTTATCCTTTGGTTCGGTTTCGGTGAATTTTCGAAGGTGCTGCTGATTGCCAAAGGCGCGTTTTTCCCGCTGTATGTGAACACGTTCCTGGGCATCCGCAACGCGGACGCGAAGCTTTTCGACGTGGCGCGCATCCTCGAATTCAGCCGGTGGAAGCAGATTACGCGGCTCGTCTTGCCCGCCGCGCTGCCGAACATTTTGCTCGGTCTGCGCCTGTCGCTGGGCGTGTCCTGGCTGGGTCTCGTCGTTGCGGAACTGATGGGTTCCAGCGAAGGCATCGGTTATTTAATTATGGACGCTCGCCAGTTCTCCCAGACGTCGATCGTATTCGTCGGCATCATCATTTTTGCCGTCGTCGGCAAGGCGACGGATTCGTTCGTCCGTTATCTGGAGCGGCGGCTGCTCCGTTGGCGCGACAGCTTCAACGGATAATCCCCGTTTTGCGGAAGAGAGGGAATGCAGGATGCGCAAACCGAACCGTCAGCTTCACCTCAATTTGTTCGTTGCTCCGATGGGCCATCATGAAGCGGCCTGGCGCCACCCGGACACGAACGTGAACCAACCGTTTGATTTCGCTTATTTCCGGCGGATCGCCGCCAAAGCCGAGGCGGCCAAGCTGGACTCGCTTTTTTTCGCGGACCGGTTGTCGGCGAGCCCCGGCATGGTTCGATACGGCGCGGCAGGCGGTTTGGAGCCGCTGACGCTGCTGACGGCGCTTGCGGTCGTCACGCGCCGAATCGGCCTGATCGCAACGGTATCCACCAGCTTTAACGAACCGTTTAACCTGGCGCGCCGGTTCGCTTCGTTCGATCATTTGTCCGGCGGACGCGCCGGTTGGAACATCATCACTTCCGGCACGGACGAGGAAGCGCAAAATTTCAATCTCAACCGGATTATGGACCATGCGGAGCGATACGAGCGGGCGCGCGAATTTCTCGATGTCGCAACGAAATTGTGGGACAGTTGGGAAGAGGATGCGCTTATATGCGATCAGCAGGCGGGCCTTTACGCCGATTCCGCCAAGGTGCACGAGATCAACCATAAAGGCCGGTTTTATTCGGTGAAAGGGCCGCTGAACGTATCCCGCTCCCCGCAAGGGCGGCCGCTGTTGGTGCAAGCCGGATCTTCGCGGGACGGCAGACGGTTTGCGGCTGAATTCGCAGAGGCGATCTTCACGGCGCAGCAGACGTTTGAGGATGCGCGGCATTTTTACCGTGATTTGAAGCGGCAAGCGGAACAATTCGGCCGCTCTCCGGAGCATGTGATCGTTCTGCCCGGCATTTGTCCGGTGATCGGGCGCACGGAGGAGGAGGCTTTGGAGAAGCAAGCGGAACTGAACGCGCTCAGCAATCCGGCGCATAGTCTGCTCATGCTGTCGAAGCGCGTGGGATTCGACCTGTCGGGATACCGGCTTGACGACCCGTTCCCCGATCTCCCGGTCGAACAAGTGAGAGGTCATGTCAGCCGGACGGATTTGATCGTGCGGCTGGCTCGCAGCGAGAATTTGACGCTGCGGGAAGTGCTGCACCGGTTGGCTGGCGGACGAGGCCATCGGACGATCGCGGGGACGCCGGAGCAGATCGCGGATTTTATCGAGCATTGGTTTACGCATGAAGCGGCTGACGGCTTTAATGTTATGCCTCAGATCATGAACGGGGGATTTGACGATTTCGTCGATTTCGTCGTTCCGGAGTTGCAGCGCAGAGGATTGTTCCGCACGGAATACACGGGCGCAACGCTGCGCGATCATTACGGCCTGCCTGTCCCGGCCAACCGGTTCAGCAGGGAACACGCGCAAGGGCTGTGACGGATAACGGCAGGATCAAAAAGGCAGCGGGAAAACCGCTGCCTTTTTGTATGTCCCGTGCGATAAATCCGTTTATGGCTTCTTCGCTTTGAGTTCATTTAGCGCCTGCTCGACGAATTTGCTCTCCAGCACCTTCGACGTGTCCAGTTGTTTGTCGATCGCGCCGACAGAGTACAGGAAGTCGGCTTGTTCCTGATGCGCCTTGGCGAACTCCGGCGTGATCGGGGAGAGCAGCGGTTCGGCATTTTTCAATACGGTCGCCACGATCTCCCGGTCCAGCTTCTGCGATTGGGCCAGATCGTCGGTCACTTCCTCGATATGCGAAGTAAAGTAGAGGCGGGCTTCTTCGTACGCCTTCAGAAATTCGACGGTCAGATCGGGATGGTCCGTCAGGAACTTCGTGCGGGCGATAATAAAGCTGGGAGCGTTAATGTTCAAGTCTTGGCCGGAAACGAGAATTTTGGCGCCCGTCTGAAATACCGCAGTTGTCGCATACGGTTCCCAAATGGACCAAGCATCTATCGCGCCGGTGTCGAGCGCCGGGCGCGCTTCGTCGGGTTGAAGCTGAATGACTTTGATATCGTCGCGTTTTAGTTCGGCTCTGTCGATCGCCAGATAAAGGAAGTTATAAGCGCTGCTGCCTTTGGCGACGCCGATTTTTTTGCTTTTCAAGTCCTTTAATTCCTTGATCGGGCTGTCTTTTGGAACGACGATCATATTGCCTTTCTTGCCGTCGGCCGTTACGGCTATCGCACGGAAATCAACGTTGCCGACTTGTCCGGCAATAACAGGCGTTCCGCCTACGGCGCCAAAGTCGATGCGGCCTGCCGCCAACGCTTCGAAGTGCGGGGGGCCGCTTGCGAATTCGTGCCACTTGACCTCCGCATTAAAGGGGGCCAGCGCTTTTTCGAAGAGGCCTTTCTCGCGGGCGTACGGAAAAATTCCGGTTTTTCCTTGAACGCCGATATGGATGACGACTTTTTCCCGCGTCTGTCCGTTCGAAGTGTCGCTCGGCCGACTGCTCGGAGGTTTGTCGACGGAACCGGGGGCGTGTGTGCCGGTGGCTGCTCCTTGGCCGCAGGCGGCCAACAGCAAGACGAGAATAGCGCTAATCAAAGTCGCGAGCGTGCGTCGCCCGGTTGGTTGGGTTGCGTGTCTCATTCGGTTTTCCCTCCGTAATCCCATTCAAACGATGGTTTGCAAGACAGATGTGCGGATACATAAAAAAGCAAAAACGCCGTTAAGCGAATGGTTCGGTAATCACGACCACCTCCTTCGGTAAACGGAAAACATAAAGCCTCCTGGCGTTCCGAATCGTTTCGGAGGTCAGGAGGCCTTTGGCGAACCAATCGGCAATTTACTGTTATTGGTAGACAGCATAACATCATTAATCCCATTATTCAAGTAGGAATAGTAATGTTGGCGAAACGTTTTGCACACGGATGTCCTTCATGATGCCGCAAGAAAAACAAGCAGCCGGAAACGATCCGGCTGCTTGTTTTTCTTGCGTTTCGGCGCCTCGCCGGCGATTGCCCGGCTTGCCGAATGTAAAGCCGTTCACACCCGGAACCGGGAGACGATCTCGTTTAATTCCTGGGCCGTTCGGCTCAATTCGGCGGAAGCCGAGGAGATTTGTTCCAAAGAAGCAAGCTGCTGTTCGGTCGCAGCCGTTACTTCCTGGGCACCCGCCGATGTCTCCTCCGAGATGGCGACCGTTTCTTCCATCGCTGCGGAAATTTCTTGCGAACTTGCGGCCATCTGCTCGGAAACGACGGATGCTTCCTGAACCTCCCGTTCCACATGGCGCACCGATTCCAGAATCTCAACGAAAGCTTGATTCGCATCGAAGGCGGACTTCAAGCCGTTTTCCACTTCCTGGACGCCGGAACGGATCGCTTGGGCGACTTTGCTGGATTGAAGCGAGATCCCCTCCAGAAGCTCGGCTACGCTATGGGCCGACTGCTCGGATTGAGCCGCCAGTTTCTTCACCTCTCCTGCAACCACGGCAAACCCTTGCCCGGCTGCTCCCGCTCTTGCCGCTTCAATGGAGGCGTTCAGCGACAGCAATTGGGTTTGGGAGGCAATTTCCCGCATCAGGCCGACAATGCTTCCGATTTCGGACAGCCGTTCGTATAACTTGTCCATCATCTCGGAAGATTCGTTCGAGGCCTGATGGACAGTTTCCATCTGACTGGACAGGCGCTGCAAAAGCTGGCTTCCCCGTCCGGCTCTTTCGGCTGTTTGCTGAGACGTGGAGTGCATGACTTCCGTCGAAGCGGCCAAACGTTGAATCGCTTTCGCCAGCTCTTCAACTGCGCGGGAGTTGGATTCCGCTCCTTTAGCCTGGTTATCCGCTCCGGCAGCGATATCCTGAATCGCTTTCGTAACTTGCTGCGCCGCTTGCGTCGATTGTTCGGCGCTGGAGGCCAGATCCTGGGAGCTTGTTGCGACTTCCTTCGCGCTGAGCGCAACCGTCCGGATCAATGAACGCAAATGGGACGCCATCTGCTGGAAGGCCGCGGACATGCTTCCCAGTTCATCCCGGCTTCGAATGACCGGAATGTCTCTCGTCAAATCCCCGTCTGCGATCAGCTGCGCGGCGGCGGTCATCTGGACAAGCGGTTTGGACAGGCGGGAAGCGAGATAAAGCGCTAGTCCGATCGCTGCGGCCAGCGACACGGCCAGCGACACCATAACGATCCGTTGCGCATTTTCGACTGTCGCCGTGTTTTCCTCGCTCGCGATCTCCATCTGAGTCTGTTGAAAGGCGGCGAGTTCGTCGCTTTTGGTCCGGATATCCCGGCTGAGCGGAAACAAGTGGTCGGTCGCGTAGCGCAACGCCTGTTCGCGAGACGTCTGCATCAGACGGACCATTTCCGATTGGGCTTGCTTTATTTGTTCAAGGTTTGCCTGCATGTCCTGCAGCAAACGTTTGTTGGCTTCCGTTTGCACCATGGAGGCCCCTTCTTGAATCGAGTTCGCCAATTGACCCACGGCCTCGTTCACTTTATCCATAGCGGCCGAATCTTGCGTGAGCAGGTAGTCGCGGGTGCTGCTGTTGATTTGGGTCGCCTTAACCTGCATTTCTTTCGCTTGAAGCAAGATCAGCACTCTCCGGTTTACAAGATCCGAATAACTGCGGTCTACGACTCCCATCGACACGTACGCGATAATACCCGCAGCGCCAAGCATGACGGATATACCCAGAAAACTGGCAAGTAATTTGATTCGGATTGGGAATTTCATGATGCCTTTGCGCTTCCTCTCTGCTATTTTATACTAATTTCCTTTTTATCATATCAAAAATTGCCGAACATTGTCATCGTTCAATTTTGGCGCCATTCTGCGTTAAAGGAGAAAAGCTTTAAGTTCCCATCGGCATCGGGTAGAATCGAAGCAGAAGATACTGGGAACAAGGAGCGGTCCATTGAAAAGAAAACGGATTACCGTTGTATGGAAGTTCGGCATGGCGGTTGTTGCTCTAATCGTGGCGGGCGGGCTGATATTCCCTACATGGACGCCTCGAATCAAGGGTGACCATAGCATAAGTACATTAGGGCAAGTCGAAATCAATGGCACTGGGCACGAAGTGATGATTAGGGGAGTGGACCGGCGCAATCCGATTGTGATTTTTGTACATGGCGGTCCGGGTTGTTCCGAAATTCCTTACGTGAGGAAATATCAAGACTTGCTTGAGGAGAATTTTACGATCGTCCATTACGATCAGAGGGGGAGCGGGAAATCGTATCATTTTTTTGAGGACTACTCCAATTTATCGACAGACTTGCTCGTGGACGATTTGTTGGCGTTGACCGATTATATCACAGAGAAGCTTGGGCAAGAGAAGGTGCTGCTGATCGGCCATTCGTACGGCACCTACATCGGGATGAAGGCCGCGGCTAAAGCGCCCGACAAATTTGTTGCCTATATCGGCATCGGGCAGGTGGCCGATCCGGTGAAAAGCGAAACGGACAGTCTGGCATACGCCGTAGAGCAGGCGAAGCTTGCCGGCAACCTAAAGGATGTGGAGAGATTGGAGCAGCTTCGGGAATCGATCGAAAAGGGCGAACGGATAACGCCCAGAGATTTGATTCGGAAATACGGCGGCGCCGCCAGATTGATCAACGAAAACAGAGATTATGTCATGGGGTTTCTTTTTGCTCCCGAGTACAATTGGCTTGATGTGATCCGTTATTTTAGAGGGGTTTCGGTGTCGCAAGACATCTTGCTGGCGGAACAAGCGAGGAACAATATCGTGGATGCCGTCGGCCGATTGGATATTCCCTGTTATTTCGTGATGGGAAAATACGATTATATGACTTCCGTAAATGCGGCAAGAGAATACTTTGACGCGCTGGAAGCGCCCGTGAAAGAGTTTGTCCTTTTCGACAAATCCGCTCATTATCCGCAGTTCGAGGAGAAAGAGCGATTCGCTGAGTGGTTGAATAAAACTTGGAGCGAGCTTGCGTCTTAACCCCCACAAATCAAAGGATTTGCCGAGAAAATTAAACATCTTCGCCGGACCCCGTTGTATCGCGGACAGGATATCGTATAATGAGTCCACCATACGTTCAAACGAACCAAAATCCGGAGGGAAGTTCGCCATATGTTCGGGGTCCGGACATGCCGTCATCATCGGGACGGTCGGCAAAAGCGCCGTCATCGACCGGCTGATCGAAGAAGGCAAGCTGGACGCGGGCGACCTGGCCGGCAAGCGGGAAGCGTTCGTCATCCAGACGAGAACGTGTTCGAGCTTCTGCTGCGGCTGAAGGCGAACTACCTCTGGCCCGCGATATGGGACAATACCTTCTATGAAGACGACGAGCTTCCGCCGTTCGACAATTACACCCGCGAACGCCGGTACGTCGACCTTTTTAATAAAGGGACGGAGCCATTCGCATGTAAGGCCGTCGGCGATTCCGACTGGATCAAGCTGAGTATGACGGAAGGCGTGGTCGTCCTGCAAAAACGGCTGTGGGTGGACATCGATTGGGACGCGGTACCGAAGGGTGAACGAATCGTCGGAAACGTGACCGTCACAAGCTCCTGCGGGACGGAAGCAACCGTGCGCTTGAGCGTCTTCAACCCGGCGGAACCGGAACGGGATTCGCTGGCCGGATTTATCGAGACGGACGGGTGCATCTCCATCGAAGCGGAGCATGATACGGGACGGAAAGAGGCGAACGGAGCGGGCTGGCGGAAAATCGGCGACTACGGCCGCACGTTGTCCTCCATGGCCGTATTCCCGGTGACGGTGCCGAGGGCCAATCCGCCCGAGCATTCGCCATGTCTGGTAAACGTTAAAAATCTGGATGGTCGATCCGATCGTCGTGCTGCAGAAAATCGTCATCGATACCGGCGGAGTCCGGCCGAGCTATCTCGGCCCGCCGGAAAGCTATTACGGCGGCAAGGCGGATGCGCCGGCGATGGGGGAGGGCACGGAGGAAACGCCGGTCGACCCGTTTGGCGTGCCCGGCGCCTTCAAAGCGCTTGGCAGCCGTCCGCTCGGGAAGGGCGAGTGGCTGGAGCTGGACGTGTTCGTCGAGCGCAGCGGCGTGTACGACGTGGAGATAACGGCGGATTGCGGCCGCGACGGCAAAGCGGCCGTCCGCTTCGAGCGGGACGGCGCAGGGGTCACGGGCACGATCCTTCGCGAATTCCGCTTCGCGCTTGCGGACGAGGAAATCTTCAAGGTCCGGCCGACGCTGCGATGGGATGCGTCACGCCCGGACCAACCTCTGATCGCGCAGATCGGGCTGTTCAACACCGATACGTTCAGCCGCCGCTTCGACATGACCGTCTCCTTGTCCAACGGGAACGGCAAGCCGCTTGGCTCGGCGGCCCATACCGGAATCCTGGAGCGCGGCGGCAAGGAGATGTACCATTGCCGGTTCGGCGCTTCGGGACAGGCCATTCTATACAGGCTGAACGTCGCCGTCGCCTATGGCGGCAAGTCCAGAACGTTTGATTTCGACATGCGGGTTTTCCCGGCGGAATAAAATTAAAGTTCTCGGCAAACGGCAAGAGAGGGGCACGGAGCCCCTCTCTTACGTTAATCCGGCTGGAGGCGCGGCGAGCTTTCCGCCCGGCCGCGCCTTGCCGCCGATCCCGATTATTCGTGAATTTTAACGAGCAATTCGCCCAATACCTTCATCGCTTCTTCCTCTTGCTCGCCGTCAATCTCCAGCGTCACCTCGTCCTGGGCCGCAATGCCGAGGGTAAGCATGCTGAGCGAGCTTTTGCCGTTCACTTTTTTCCCTTTGTTGATGACGTTGATTTTGCAAGGGAACTGGCTGGCCGCTTGAACAAAAGCTTTGATCGGGCGGACATGGAAGCCCGCGGGATTAAGAACCGTAAATGTTTTCGTGATCATGGTGTTTCTCTCCTCACTGATGTTCCTGTACGAAGGACAGCACTTCCGTCTGCCCGCGCATCGACAGCGCCTGCTTGGACAACGTCTCCCATTCGGTCCGGGACAGCTTGCCGATCAGCTCCCGGGCCGGAAGGATGGACCCTGCGCTCATGCTGAGTTCGTGCACGCCCAGGCCGAGCAGAAGGGGGATCGCCGTCAAGTCGCCTGCCATCTCGCCGCAGATGCCGACCCATTTTCCTTCTTGCCGCGCCGCATCGATTACGTTGCGAATCAAGCGAAGGATGGAGGGGTGGCACGGCTGATACAGATAGGACACGGTCTCGTTCATCCGGTCGGCGGCCATCGTATATTGGATCAGATCGTTTGTGCCGATGCTGAAGAAGTCGACTTCCTTCGCAAAAATATCGGCCGAGATCGCCGCCGAAGGCACTTCGATCATCATGCCCACTTCGATGGAGCTCGACACCTCGACGCCGGAGGCAACCAGCTTCTGCTTCTCCTCTTCGAGAATGCGTTTGGCCTCAAGCAGCTCGTCCAATACGGCAATCATCGGGAACATGATTTTCAGATTGCCGTAGCGGCTTGCCCGCAGGAGCGCGCGAAGCTGGGCGCGGAACACGTCCTGCCGTTCGAGGCACAGGCGAAGCGCCCGCTGGCCGAGGAACGGGTTGATTTCCTTGGGCAGTTCCATGTAAGGAAGCTCCTTGTCCCCGCCGATGTCCAGCGTCCGGATGACAACCGGCTTGCCGGCCATTTTCTCGAGCACGTATTTGTAGCTGTTGAATTGCTCCTCTTCCGATGGAAGCTCGCTGCGGCCCATATACAGAAATTCGGTGCGGAACAAGCCGATTCCTTCCGCTCCGTAATCCAGCGCTTTCTGAACGTCTTCCAGCTTGCCGATATTCGCGGCGAGCTCGATACGGTGGCCGTCCGAGGAGACCGTCGGCCGGTTGACCCACTGGGCCAGCTCCGCTTTGCGCTGATCGTATTTCGCTTTTTTCTCCCCGAACGAGGCGAGCTCTTCCGGGTTCGGATCAACGAAGATGACGCCTTCGGAAGCGTCCATGACGATCGTGGCGCCAGCTTGAATGCTTCGGATATCGGGCCCGACGCCCACGATCGCGGGAATGTCCAAGGAACGGGCCATAATCGCCGAATGCGACGTGCGGCTGCCGATCTCGGTGACAAACCCCCGCACCGCATCCAGATTAAGCTGAGCGGTGTCGGAAGGCGTCAAATCCTCGGCGATAATGATGCATTCGTCTGTCAGTTGGGACAGGTCGACGTTTTCAACGCCGCGCAGGCGGTTCATCACCCGTCCGCACACGTCACGCACGTCGGCCGCCCGTTCCCGCAGCAACTCGTCTTCCATCTGGTTAAGCGTCTCAATGAAAGACTGCGACACCTCGTGAAGCGCATATTCGGCGTTGACCGCTTCCGATCCGATCTTGTCCTCGATGACGTCGATCAGATCGGGGTCCTCCAGAATAAACAGATGTCCTTCAAAAATCTCGGCTTTTTCCGCGCCGAGCTTCTCTTCGGCCGCCGCCCGGATTTGCCCGATTTCTTCGCGCGCTTCACGGACCGCGTTACGGAACCGTTGCACCTCGAGCTCAGGCTGTTCCACCTGGCTCTTTGCCGGGAAATACGCCTCCGATTTCAGGATGATCGCCTTGGCGATGGCAAGTCCCGGCGATGCTCCAATTCCTTTAAGCTGCTGAGTCATGATGCAAATCCTCCTTGACGGTTAATCCTGATGGCTGAGCGATTCGTATGCTGCGACGATTTGGCCGTGAAGGGGATGGCTTTCCGGGATTTCTGTATAAGTGAAAAGGGTCTTGTGAATCCCTTGTTCCTTCAACGTCAGTTGCAATTGAGCCGCTTCCGGATCTCCTTCGTAATCGAACAGCAGGGCCGCCGCAATGGCGTTTGCCAGGTGCGGCACGTCAATTCCGTAAGAGTAAGCCGTCATCGCCGGACGCACAAGCCTGTCATTCGGCGACAGCTTGCGGATCGGCGAACGGCCAACGCGGACCACTTCATCGGTCAGGTAAGGGTTGCGGAACCGGTCCATAATCTTGTCGATATACTTGCGATGCTCCGCTTCGTCAAAACCGTATTGCTTGACCAGGACGGCGCCTGTCTCGTTTAACGCTCCGCGAATCTCCGCCACGATCTGCTCGTCTTTCATCGCTTCCTGAATCGTGGAATACCGTTTCCGATAGCCGTGGTAGGCGGCGCAGCAATGGCCCGTATTCACCGTAAACAGCTTGCGCTCGATATAAGGCCCAAGCTTGTCGGCATAATGGACCCCCTCGATGACGGGGTAGTCTTGCGGCAGGGCGGAACGGTCCACCACCCATTCGAAAAACGGCTCGACGGTCACATGCAGCTTGTCTTCGTGCTGCTGGATCGGCACGATCCGGTCGACCGCCGCATCGGGGAAGGCGACGAGCTCCGCCGCCCGCTCCTTGATTTCCGGGGACAGATGCCCGTACACATGTTGCTTGAGCTGCGTGCTTCCGCCGATCGCATTCTCGCAGGCGATTACCGTGAGCGGTCGGGACGCCGCCTTTAACCGAAGCTCGATCCCTTTGGCGATGCTTGCCGCAATATGGGGCAGGACGTTAACGCCGACAGCCGTCGTCACGATATCGGCTTCGGCGATGGCTTGCGCCACCCGGTCCGTCTCTTTCCCGTTAATGGCCGATACGTTACGCACAACCGTCGCGTCGGCTTGCTCGTTCGCCAGCGTCACCGTATATTGTCCGCGGCTGTTGAGCAGGGAGACGCGTTCCTCGTCCACATCGACGAATTGCACATGATACCCCGAGCGGGACAGCAGCAGTCCGATAAATCCAAGGCCGATATTTCCGGCTCCGAAATGAACGGCCTTCATGCGTTCATCCCCTCGTCGAAGATCGCGATCAATTCTTCCTCCGAGGAGGCATTCAGAATGCGCTTCATGTCGTCTTCTTCCGATACGAGAGTGGCGACGCTGGTGAGGATGTCCAGATGCTCTTCTCCCACAGCGGCAAGACCGATAACCAGGTATGCCGTTTCGCCGCCGAAGTCGACGCCTTCCGGCACAACCAGCACGGACATGCCCGTGGATCGGATCAACGATTTGGCCTCGTTCGTTCCGTGGGGCATAGCGAGACCCGCGCCGATATAAGTGGAGGATACGGCTTCCCGTTCGATCATTTTGTCCACGTATTCCGCAGGCACATGCCCCGCGTCGACAAGCAGTTGGCCGGCCAGCCGAATCGCTTCTTCTTTGTCTTTTACCTTGACGTTCAATTTTACTTTTTCTTTCGATAAAATACTCATGTCTGTTCTCTCCATTCCCATTTTGTTCTTACGAAAGCTTCCAACTGCTGTGAGATAAACGCCTTGATCGTATCCGCATCCTCTTCCTCCAGCATCCGGATCATCTCGGGCTGCAGCAGCATGGCGCTGACTTCGCTCAACACCTCCAGGCTTGGGCGGCCCAATGTCCGGGGGGCGAGCATCAGCAAAATCTGTCTGACTTCGGCTGTTCCGGCTGCGTCCAGCATCAAAGGGGCATTCAGCCGGAACAACGACAGCACCGGCTTGCGAACCCACTCGCTTCTGGTGTGAAACAACGCCAGCTTCGTATCCGGAATAAGCTGCGTGCCGTGTTTTTCCCGGTCGACCAACTGCTCCACCAGTATATCTTCCCGCTGCACCATACCTTTCGGCGCCAGCTTGGCCAGAACGTCCGTCAAGACGGCCCGCAGGTTATGGCTTTCGCCCGCAAGCTCCAGCGGATACACCTCGAATTGGTCCAGCACTTGCACGATTTCCGAGGTGTAGGTATTGACCAGCTTCAGCCGCTCCCAGGGCCCGTGATCGTCCGATGGCGCAGCGGGGGGAGGCGGGGGCGTGTTGGCGGCGACCGTTCGAATATAAGCGCGCAGCTTTTCCGTCTCTTCCGGGGTCAGCAGCGGACTGAGCTTGATGTAACGGTCCGGCTCCACCGGAAGATCGACCGTTGAAATTATCAAGTCGTAACGATCCTGCGGGATTCGCGCGGCTTCGTACCACGAGTAATGCCCGAGCAGCTCGATCTGCGGAATTTCCTTATGGATGCGGACCGCCAGCAGCTTGGACGAACCGATCCCGCTCGTGCAGACGAGCAGGGCCCGCACGTTTCTCGGGAACATCTTCCATCGTTCGGCGGAAGCCCCGAAATGCATGACGAGATAGCCGATCTCCTCGTCCGGGACGGCCACGTCCCGCAAGGTTTCGTCAACGGCTTCCCTCACCGCGGCAAACAGCGTTTCGTAATCCCTCTTGATTTGCGTAAGCAGCGGATTGCGGATGGCTTCGCCTTCGCGCAGCCGCTCCAACGCGGGTCCCAGATGGCGGATCAATCCGTCCAGCAGGGAACGGTCCTTCTCAAAAGGAATGTCCATCCGGCTGCCTACCGCCCGGATCAGATCGAAAGCCGTCTCCGCCAGCGCCAGACCGTATTTTTCCAACAGCATGGCGGAGTTGGCGGCGGTATTCTCCTCGACGCTGTCGAGAAGGCTTTGCACGTATTCCTGCTCCGCTTCCGGCCACTCCAGGTCGAAAGCTTCCATGATGCGTTCCAGCTTGGGGTGACGGCGCCGGACCCCGGATTCCGAATCGGTCCGTTCGGAGGGCTGGATCCAATGCTTTTGCCGCATTCTCGTAACAGCGACGGAAAGCCGGATCAGCAGACGGGTGTATTCCGTCTCCGGCAGGCGGTTCGCCCATCCTTCCTCCATGGACCACAACAGCTTCTCGATGGCAAAAAAATGAGGTTTGCCGACCATCTCCAGCAACTGCCGGGTGACGGGCCAGGGGGACGACCGTTCGGATGCGGCTCCGAACAGATCGGATTCGTCCAGATATTCCTGGGCCAGCCATACGATCAGGTTGCGTTTCGCCGATTCGTCCCCGGCGATCTCCACGCCGTATCCTCTTCTTCGGACCAATTTCAAACCGTGCTTGCGCAGCTCCGGCTCAATCTCGTCCAGATCGCGGCTGATCGTCGGAATCGCCGCGTTGAATTGATGGGCGAGCGCAAACAGTTTGAGCGGTTCGGCTTCCTCAAGCAGCCGGCAGATGATCAGCACTTTGCGTTCTTCGGCGGAGTAGGTCGCGGTTTCGGAACGGCCGAGCTTCTTTTTGAATCGGGCCAAATCTTCGTCGTTTCCCTGAAGCGAAATCCCGATGCCGGATTTTTTAATCAGCGACAGCTTGTGTTCGGAGAGGAGGGGCTCCAGTTCCAGCATTTCGCGATGAACGGTCCTGGTGCTGATCTGGACTTCCTTCGCGATCTCGCTGGCGGTTACTTCCCCTTGCCGGTTCAGCAGAACTTCCAATATGCGGCGTTGTCGATTGGAGACAATCATAAAACCGGCATTCCTTTCTCCGACAAACGGACGAAACGCCGACTTGTTATCGTCAGCGCTGCGTCCTCAGTTCAGCTATTATTGGCTTAGACGTTGCACGAGCACATCGTATTCCGGGCTTTTCAAGAAGTCGTCGATCGAAATGTGTTCGGCGTTCGGCGCTTTTAATCTCGCCCGGTCGGTCAATGTTTTGTGGGTGATGACGATATCCGCATCCTCAGGGATATCGTTAATGGCCGTATTCGTCACCGTTACGGCGATATTGGCTTTGTTTATTTTTTTTCTGAGAATGGAAGCGCCCATCGCGCTGGAGCCCATGCCTGCGTCACAGGCGAACACGATTTTGTTTACTTCCGATTTCGCCTTGACAACCGCATTCGCCGCCGCCGGAGCCGCTTCGCCTTTGGCTTCGGCTTTCATCTGCTTCATCTTTTCGGTCGCCGATTGCAGATCGTCCTCTTGCGCGCTCCGGCTGGTCTTCAGCAAGACGGAGGCGATCAGGAAGGAAGCGGCCGATGCGGTGAGCACCCCGGTGATTACCGGAAGCCATCCGCTTTTCGGCGTCATCGCGATGTAAGCGAAGATGCTTCCCGGAGAAGGAGTGGCGACAAGCCCTGCGCCCAAGATCGAGAACGTCAAGGTGCCGACAACGCCGCCGCCGATAGCGGCCAGAATCAGGCGCGGATTCATCAGAATATAAGGGAAGTAAATTTCGTGAATTCCGCCCAGAAAATGGATGATCATGGCGCCAGGTGCGGATTGTCTAACCGAACCGCGGCCAAAGAGCCAATAAGCGAGCAAGATGCCGAGTCCCGGTCCGGGGTTGGACTCCAGCATGAAGATAATCGATTGGCCGGTCTTGGCTGCTTGGTCCAGCGCGATCGGACCCAATACCCCATGGTTGATGGCGTTGTTCAGGAACAGAACCTTACCCGGCTCGATCAGGATGCTGGCCAGCGGAAGCAGACCGTGATTAATGAGAAATTCCACGCCGTTGGCCAACGTTTTGCTTACGGTCTGGACGATAGGCCCGATGCCTGCATAGGCAATCAGCGCCAGCACGCAGCCGATGATGCCGGCCGAGAAGTTGTTGACCAGCATCTCGAATCCGGAACGAATTTTACCGTCGATCGCCTGATCGAATTTCTTCAAGATCCAGGCGGAGATCGGGCTGACGATCATGGCGCCGAGGAACATCGGAATATCGGAGCCTACGATGACGCCCATTGTGGCGACGGCCCCGATGACTCCGCCCCGCGTTCCGTGGACCATGTGACCGCCGGTGTAACCGATCAGGAGCGGCAGCAGGTAGGTGATCATGGGTCCGACGAGGGAAGCCAGTTTTTCGTTGGGAATCCAGCCCGTCGGAATAAACAGAGCCGTAATAAACCCCCACGCGATAAAAGCCCCCATATTCGGCATGACCATGCCGCTCAAAAACCTGCCAAATCGCTGAACAGCAACTCTCACATTGTTTTCGGAAGTAGTATGCTGTTTTTGCACCTGACTCATGCATGTACCTCCCTTTTTATTCCCTTCCCTTCATCCCTATTGACTTCAGGTTAGGTCCTGGCATTATGATAATCAGAATGCGCTTACAACACAATGAAAGAAAAACCATCTTTCGTCATGAAAGCTGTTGACAAGATGTTAGTATCGCCAGCGGACTAGAATGGGTTCGGATCGCGAAGACGAAAGGGGCGTACCATATGTCCAATGATCGTCGAGTTTGGGTAGCGCCGCGGGCAAAACACTCCTCGTCCAATCGGATGAAGAGCGTTTTTCTTTTTCGCCCAATCCCGCTTGTGGTTTTATATTCCTACTAAGATAACATTATTTGTAGATGCGGCGCACATTATGCGCAAAAAAATTAAAGGAGTGAACGTTGGGAGTGAAACCGGCAGTATTGTGTTGATCAATCCGGATTATCACGAATAATCCTAGTAAACAAATAGGAAAAGAATAAAAAGTGTTGCATCCTTAAATTTTATTATGTTATTATTTTTTACAAGCTTAATTTACAATATTTTTTATTTAAGTTTTAACTGTATGAGAGCAATTAAAATTAAATCATTCGTAGGTAATGCGGACCGACCATTCTAGTGGAGGTCTCATTCTCTCGAAGTTCAGGCGGATCGAACATTCCCATGTAGATCTCATGTTCTTCGAGGAGAATGAGACTTTTCTTTTTTTGGAGAACAAGGGTCGTCTAAACCTTACACCGGGAGGAAGTCAATTTGAGCACAAAGTTCAGGATGAACCCGCGCCAAAAAAGGTTATGGCCCATTCTCATACTGGGAGCTTTTTTCGAGGGGTTCGACGATGCGCTAATCAACATCGCATTGCCTTATATTGTGGAAGATTACGGAATAACGACGCAAATGTCCGGTTATACGTTGTCCATCATTGCTGGCGGAACGATGGTGGCGTTCTTCGTCTCTCGAATGGCGGACCGGATCGGACGCCGCAACGTTTTTTTATCGAGCGTCTATCTGTTTTCCATTTGCAGTCTGTTCACAGCTTTCGCACCTAATATTGAGGTTTTTATTTTCCTGCAGTTTGTTGCACGTATTTTCTTAATCGGTTGCTGGTCTGTCGGGTATGTCATTCTCTGTGAGGAGTTTTCAACAGAACATCGAGGAAGCGCGGTTGGACGATTCCAGCTTACGGCGGTCTTCGGCGCTTTGTTTATTGGAATCCTGCTTCCCATCATAACGAAACTTGGCCTAAGCTGGCGAGTGCTTTACATGGTTGGAGCGTTTCCGATCCTTCCTGTATTCCTGCTTAGAAAAAGACTGCCTGAAACAGAGGCTTTCCTGCAACTGCAAGCGGAGAAGAAACTCGGCAAAATGCTCCCGAAAGGAGACTTTTTCGGACCTTGGAGAAGCCCTTATCTCAAATACATGGCGGTCATGTCCATCGTATGGGTATTTCTCTATTTCGGAATCAAAGGGACTTTAAATTTCTTTACCTTAAGGGTCGTAAACGAATTGAACTGGACCCCGAACATGGTGAGCATAGGCTTATTGAGTCAAACCATTACGGCCATGCTGGTCATTGCTTTGAATGGCAAGCTGATGGATCGAATCGGACGCAAGCGTGCCGCGACGATCATCATCATCGTCGGATGTATCTTTAGCGTTTTAATGTTCACTCTTCATCATTTTTACGTTGTGCTCATCTGCAGCATGATCGCAGCCGGTTTCGTGAACTCTTTCCTTATTGTCGGATCTACGCTGACCAATGAGCTCTTTCCCACTGAAATTCGTGCGAGCGCTATGGCCTGGGCCAATAACATCGTTGGCCGCTTAGGGCAAATCTTAGTCCCTGCTGTTGTGACAACCATCGCCATATCGCTTGGCTTAGGGAATGCCGCTGCCCTAGCCGTAAGCTTACCTCTCATATCCCTGATTCTGATCCTGGTTTTCTTACAGGATACGGGTAAGAAAACTGTAAACAAGCCTGTCGAAGAAAATATCTGACGATGTAAAAAGGAGCGAACAACAATGAGCAAAAAAATGAGTTTAGGATTATTCATTCAGTTGCCTGGCCAACACTTGGCAAGTTGGAGACATCCGTCGTCGCAGTCGCATCGTAATTATGATATCGATTATTTGATTGAAATTGCCCAAACAGCAGAGCGCGGCAAATTCGATATGTTATTTATTGCCGATTCGGTCGCTCGTCCTATTCACGAAAATTCGTATTCCGAATTAAAACTGGACCCATTAATGATTTTAGCCGCGCTCACGAGCGTGACGAAAAAAATCGGGCTTACCGTTACCGCATCAACGACTTACAATGAGCCGTTTCATATCGCAAGGAAATTTGGTTCCCTCGATCATTTATCGAAAGGGCGAGCAGGCTGGAATGTCGTTACGTCTGCCAACGATTTGGAAGCGACTGTCTATGGAAAAGAAGAACATTTGTCGCATGCCGATCGTTATGACCGCGCAGAGGAATTTCTGGATGTCGTCAAGAAATTCTGGTTCTCCATTGAAGGGAACGCGATTGTTGCCAATAAAGAAACCGGTCAATTCATCGATGTATCCAAAGTGCATCCCGTCAAACACGAAGGGAAATGGTTTAAAGTAAGCGGACTATTGGATGCGCCGGCACCGCCGCAAGGACATCCGGTCATCGTCCAAGCCGGGTCGTCGGAAGCGGGTAAAGAACTCGCCGCCAGAACGGCTGAAGTCGTATTTACCGCTTGCCAATCCCTGAAGCATGCGCAAGCGTTCTATGAAGATCTGAAAGGCCGTCTCGCCAAATACAATCGCGACCGCGACGACGTGAAAATTATGCCGGGCGTATATCTGACGGTCGGCAAGACCGAAGAAGAGGCGCGCCAAAAACGCGAAGCGCTCAATAAATTGATTATGCCGGGCGCCGGGCTTCTGTTTTTATCCGAATTTACCCAGATCGACTTTAGAGGATTCAATCCGGACGATCCGTTCCCGGATTACGATACGTACGCCGATCCTACCAATCCGCGCGTCCGTTATAAAATTATTTGCGATATCGCCAAACGCGAGGGATTAAAAACGCTGCGCGACATCTACGAACGCATCTCGTCGGCTCGCGGACATTGGGAAGTGACGGGAACCCCCGAACAAGTTGCGGATCAATTGGAAGAGTGGTTCGTCAGAGGGGGAGCGGACGGATTTAATGTGATCCCGCCCACTTTCCCGGAAGATTTGAATCTCATTGTGGACGAAGTCATACCGGAACTGCAAAGACGGGGGTTGTTCCGAACAGAGTACGAGGGAGACACGCTTCGCAGCCATTTGGGATTAAAATTTCCGGAAAACCCAAACGCCCAAAAACGTAAAAATCAGCAAGCGGGCCTAGTTTTCAATAACGATCAAGGGGTAAACATATGGGTTTAAACGTCGAACAGTTGATTTTGGAGCAAAAACGCTATTTTTATAGCGGCGCTACCCAACCTGTCGAATTTCGCAAACAGCAGCTCGTCAAATTAAAAACAGCGATTCAAACCTACGAGAACGAGATCATTGCCGCCTTGCATAAGGATTTGCGAAAAAGCGAATTTGAAGCGTATGCGACGGAAGTCGGTCTGGTTCTCCACAGCATAAGCCATATGCTCAAGCATATGGACAAATGGGTCAAACCTGTCCGGGTAAAAACTCCCTTGCAGTTCCAACCGGGCCAAAGCTTTATTGTGCGGGACCCCTACGGGGCCATCCTGATTATCGGTCCCTTTAATTATCCGTTCCAACTGGTGATGGAACCTTTGTTGGGGGCCATCGTCGGCGGTAATACGGCTATTATAAAACCGTCCGAATACTCGGTTCATACGACGGCTGTGCTTAAGCGGATCGTGGAAGAGAACTTCGACGAGAACTATATCCGGATCGTCGAAGGGGACAAAGACGTCGTCCAGCAACTCATTCATGCGCCATTCGATTATATCTTTTTTACGGGCAGCGCGGAGGTCGGCAAAATCGTGATGCGTGCGGCGGCCGAGCGCTTGACTCCGATTACATTGGAGCTCGGCGGGAAAAGCCCCGTGATCGTGGACGAAACGGCCCAATTGGATGTCGCGGCGAAACGAATCGTCTGGGGAAAATTCTCCAATGCCGGACAGTCCTGCACAGCGCCCGATTACTTGCTCGTCCACGCTTCCATCTATGACACGTTTATGGACAAGCTGAAAAAAACCATTATCCGATTTTATGGGGAAAACCCGCAAAAGAGCCCGGACTTCGGCCGAATGATTCATGAACGCCATTTTCGAAGAATCGAGCAAATCTTGGAAGCCGATGCGCATCTGATTACGTTCGGAGGCCAAAAAGATATCTCCGATCTATACATCGCTCCCACTTTACTGGAAGGCGTCACGTGGGACAGCAAAGCGATGGCGTCGGAGATTTTCGGACCGGTCTTGCCGGTGATGACCTATACGGACTTCGCGCAGGCCATCCATGACATTCGGCAGCTCCCCAAACCGTTGGCCGCCTATTTGTTCTCCGAAAATAAGCAAGCGGCCCGAGTTTTCCTTCGCGAGCTTCCTTTTGGCGGAGGCAGCATTAACGACACCATGTCTCACGTGGGCAACGTGCATTTGCCGTTCGGCGGAGTAGGCGCTTCCGGAATTCATGCGTACCACGGAAAGGCAAGTTATGAGTGCTTCACCCATCCCAAATCCATTTTAAAACGTTCGACCAAGCTGGCGAACGACTTGTCGTATCCGCCATATAAAGAAAAGGTAAAGATTGTGCGAAAGATTTTGAAATAAAGGATCATCGGCTGCTTACCAACTTCTTCGCTTCGGGGCTTTCGCCCCTTGGCCGTCAGATGTATAATCATGGAAGAAGCTCAGACGACGAGACCCAGCCTAAGATAGGAGCTATCTAAGGCCGGGTCTCGTCGTCCTTAATAGACCTATGGGGAACGATTCAACTCCTGATTTAGTAGAGTTAGGTATTGAAGAATTCGGATAATATCGGAGAAGAGTCCTATTCGTCGTATATGAATGGCCGTTTGCCTCCGAAACTTCATGCTATCTCTTTCGTATCTAACAATCAGGCGATTTTTCGTTTTATCCTACATCATGTTACGTTCAAGGTGGTTCAGTTGGTTGGAGCAGGGATGAAGTTGTTGAGAAACATGAAGTCCGTATGGTTTGTCTTGCTGAGTTGTTTGTTGCTTCTCGCCGGTTGCGGATTCATTGATAAAGAGCCGCAATCCTCGCAAGGTTTGACCAGTTTCGAAGAAGTAGCCAATTATATCAAAACCCATAAAAAATTGCCGGATAATTTCATCACAAAAGAAGAAGCAAGAAAGCTGGGCTGGGACCCGCAGAAGGGAAACTTGCATGAAGTTGCGCCGGGCAAAAGTATTGGCGGCGATATATTTCAAAATCGCGAAGGAAAATTGCCTAATAAAAAAGGCAGAGTGTGGTACGAAGCGGATATCAACTACAAATCCGGCCATCGAGGCAAGGATCGAATCGTATTTTCCAACGATGGTTTAATATACAAGACAGAAGACCATTATGAGACGTTCGAGCAAATCAAGTGAGTCGCAGGAGGGATCAGGAATTGCGCGAGGTCATCTTGGACGGCGGAAAAATCGATAACGTTGCTCAACTGCATGCCCTTTTAAAAGAAGCCCTTGAGCTGCCCGACTATTACGGCAATAACTTGGACGCTTTATGGGATTGTCTGACAGGTTGGGTGAATATGCCGCTTACGATTCGCTGGTCGCATGTTCAGGAGAGCGAAAAGAAGCTTGGGGAATACAGCCGGCAGTTACTGCAACTGTTTCGAGATGCGGAGAAAGAAATCGAAGGCTTTCAATTGCAGTTGGATTAAAAAACCAAACCGCTCGTACCCGAGCGGTTTATTTTTTTGAAAGGCGAGTTGCCCAAATGAGTTATTTCACGCCGTCTCGAGCTTGTTCCCATCTATAGAATAATACTCCCGGATTTTTTGTAATCTATTTTACGGAAGGGATGTTGTTTAAAGCTTATAACGGAAGGTCACCTCAGTTTGGAGAAACTGATTGCTGAAGATTATCAAGTTTTGATTTTGTAAATTTTTGAAGGGCTATAGTCGGTTATAGTCCCTAGTAGTGGTGTAAAATTGCACCGAGCTTCTTGACAAGGGAAGCCACGGTATGATTTCTACTAAAGTGACGCGACTCTACTTTAGAAGGAGGATCAAACCGTGGCTTCTATAGATAGAATGTCACTTTTGGAGCTTTTACGCAAGTCCGGTTCTGACGGTGATGTGGATTTTTTAAAGGAAGCCTTGAATGTTCTTGTTCATTCCTTGATGGAGGCGGAAGTAGCGGCCCAGATCGGTGCCGAGCGGTCGGTATTAAAAGCCATCGGTTCATCCGATGGCTTAGTGCCTGTGGAGGGAAAAATCGCAAGCGATCATTGCGTTTCATGTCGATTTCGCTAAAGACAACTTTATCGGTATGCTTTATGATGGAGGGACAGCAACGCCGCTCATTCGGAATCGGCAACCAAACTTTTATTTTATGCTTTTGACAGCGAAAAGATCGAATGGCTCCGATGACGCATTTTAACGCTCTTCCTAAACATACCATCGTACAATCGCCTGAGACGAAGCGGGACGGGTTATTTTTCGTCAAGACGGGCAAACTTCGCCCGCTCCAGGTTGCGCAGGAATAGATGAAAGAAGGGATTTGATGAAAATAGAGCCTATTTCAGATGCAGAGTATGCTGTGTCTGGAGTTCGTATAAAAAATATTCGGGATCAAACGTTTTGCGTTTTTGATCTGGAAGCTACCGGGCCCAATGAGGCTGAAGATTCCATCATCCAAATTGGAGGAATTTTGCTTAACGGCCGCTCGAAAACAATTGAAAAAACGTTTGAAACCTTGGTGAAACCGTCGAAATCAATACCGGAAGTCATAGAGCGATTGACTGGCATTTATAATAAAGAGGTTGAGGGAGCCACGGGATTGTCGGAGATCTATCCGGAGTTCGTTGAGTTTTCTAAAGGTTCCATCTTGGTTACTCAAGCGGGTTATGAATTTGATTGGCCGCTTCTCCATAATGAATGCAAGAGAAACGGCTTGACCATGCTGCCGAATACAATAATGGATACAAAAGCTTTGTTTACATATCTATTCCCGGAAGTCAATGAGATCATATCCACGAATTTTTTGATCAAGTTTTTTAACATCGACGATTCGGATATTATACGGCATACCGCGCTTGGGGACAGCGTTCTAATCGGGAGAATATTCATTGAATTATTAAAAGAGCTTGAGAAAAGAAAGATCGAGGAGATCCACATGGATAAACCATTAATAATAAAGAGAGTTAAATTGCAGAAGCTTCTTTAAGAAGTATTAAAATAGTAAGTTAGCCAACCGACAAGGAGGAATAACGGAACGTGGAAAAGAGAGATATCGCTGTCCGGAATGAGCCCAAAAGCAAACTTCATGCTCTGCTGGAAGTATTGGCCGTATCCACGAAACTCGGTCTCACTTCATTCGGAGGGCCAATCGCTCATCTCGGTTATTTTCATGAGGAATACATTCGCCGCCGCAAATGGATGGACGAGCGAAGCTATGCGGATCTGGTCGCGCTTTGTCAGTTTCTGCCCGGTCCGGCCAGCAGCCAGGTTGGGATTGGGATCGGTATCATGCGCGCCGGATTGCTGGGCGGGCTGACAGCTTGGCTTGGCTTTACGTTGCCATCGGTTATCGCGCTGGTTCTATTCGCCTTTCTGTTGCAGGGTTTTGATATTGGTCATGCAGGATGGATTCACGGTCTGAAGATCGTCGCCGTAGCCATTGTCGCTCAGGCCATTGTTGGCATGGGGCAAAAATTGACTCCTGACCGAAACAGGGCGACCATCGCTATCCTTGCAGCGTCCGCTACCCTTTTGTGGCAGACTGCTTTCAGCCAGGTCTTGCTTATTGTTCTCGCGGGTATAGTCGGACTTATGTTATACAGAAAAACGGCGATACCGGAAGCGCCGAACCTGTCGATTCCGATCAGCCGCAGCTTGGCTGTCCTCTGCTTGTCTCTTTTCTTTGGACTCCTGATCGTATTGCCTCTGCTTCGGCAACTTGGTGTCCCGGACGGGCTGGTCTTGTTCGACAGCTTTTATAGGGCAGGTTCCCTTGTATTTGGAGGAGGGCACGTCGTTCTTCCGTTGCTCGAACGGGAAGTCGTACCGACAGGGTGGATCGGCAAGGCAGACTTTTTAGCGGGTTACGGTGCAGCACAAGCCGTGCCTGGACCGTTATTCACCTTTGCCGGGTATTTAGGTGCGAGGATTAGCGGAGTGAAAGGGGCTGTGATCGCTACGGCGGCTATTTTCCTGCCCGCTTTACTGTTGATCGTAGGTGTGCTGCCTTTCTGGAATTCGTTGCGTAAAAGCCCTAAAGTGCAGGGAGCGCTGATCGGGATCAACGCAGCGGTTGTCGGTATTTTGTTAGCTGCGTTGTATAACCCTCTGTGGATAACGGCTATTCTGGCTCCTGCTGATTTTGCCTTGGCTTCGATTCTGTTTTTGATGCTCGTCTTCTGGAAGCTGCCGCCTTGGGTTGTGGTGATCGCGGGGGCGATAGGAGGAACGCTTATCGGCCTAGTCTGAGCAGGATGCCGTCAAAATTGTATGAAAATTAAACTTGCAAAATGCAAATAAAAAGGGTATAACGATGATATGAGGTGAATACGATGGAAGATATACGCCATCTCCTCCAATTGATTACCCGTCGCTTTGGTTTCTTGAACAAAAATTGCTGTTCGGTTGGCGGAGTGGACGTCTCCTTAATACAAAGCCACATTCTTTATGAGATTGATCGACAGCATCATCCGTCCATGCAACAGATTGCGGATACGTTGGGAATGGATATCACAACATTCAGCCGACAAGTCCAATCGTTGATTCGGAAAAAGCTCGTGAAGAAATCGGCTTCTGACCAAGATCGCAGGGTGTATATATTGGAGCTGACGACAGAAGGGAAATTTGTTGCGGCAGCGATTGATAAGCAGGTTCAAGATGACTTGACTCAAATTTTCTCCCATATGAATGAGTTTGAAAAAGAGACCGTGATCCGATCGCTTAAGCTATTGAACGCATGTATGGAGAAAACAGGGGTTTGTTGCAATTAACAATGGGAGAATCATGACCCTGTTGTTTTGTCATATACTTGTATTTTGCAAATAAAATAGCTTATACTTGCCATTTGCAAGTAAAGTCAAAGGAGGAATGGGTATGGACGGGGAAAACAAAAACGAAAAGAGATCATTTCCTGCTTGTTGTCACCTGGAGTTATAGGCTATTCCATCGTCTTCCTTTACGCAACGAACTTTAATATTACTCTGGAGGTATTAACGATGAGCGATCTTACCAAAGACCAAATCCGGCAAAATGTACGAAGCCGCTATAAGCAAATCGCTTTGCAAGAACCGAATTCAGGGACTTGCTGTTCGGCGTCTTCCGCATGCTGTGTCTCACCAACCGAAATTTCTTCCAGACTGGGGTATTCGGCGGAAGAGTTGTCCGCCGTTCCCGAGGGTTCGAATCTCGGTCTAGGCTGCGGAAATCCGCAATCTATCGCGGAGTTAAAGCCTGGCGAAGTCGTATTGGACTTGGGCAGCGGCGGTGGATTCGATTGTTTCCTGGCTTCTCGTCAAGTTGGAGAAGCAGGCCGGGTCATTGGCGTGGATCTGACTCCGGAAATGATCAGCAAAGCCCGCGCCAATGCGTCAAAGGGCGGTTTTTCCAATACGGAGTTTCGGTTAGGGGAAATCGAGCACTTGCCGATAGCCGATCAGTCCATTGATGTCATCATCTCCAACTGCGTCATCAACCTGTCGCCGGATAAACCGCAGGTGTTCCGGGAAGCGTTTCGTGTGTTGAAATCAGGGGGACGGCTTGCCATATCCGACGTTGTGTTGACGGCAGAGCTGCCGCCTGAAATCAAAAATGACCTGGATGCGTTGTATACCGGTTGCATTTCGGGAGCTTCACCGATTGATGAGTTGAAGTTGATTTTGGAACAAAGCGGTTTTACCCAAGTCACGATTGAACCGAAGGACGAGTCGAGAGTATTTATTCAAGATTGGTTGCCCGGAGCCCATATAGAAGACTACATCGCATCCGCGATCATTAAGGGGGTGAAACCTTAAAGAGACCAAAAAGGCGGCAGGAAAGACGCTGGTTTTATGTTTGCACTACCACGATCACCTCGGACCCTGCTGCTGAGATTGTAAAATATGCCAAGGAAGGACAATATGAGCTCATTATTGTCTGCAGCAGAGGTCTGAATAGATTGAAGGAAGTGTTGCTTGGAAGCGTCATCCATCAGGTTGCCCATGAGGCTGCTTGTCCGGTCATGATCGTAAAATAAGAAAAAGTCACCATGGAGTTCAATCCATTGTGACTTTTTCTGTATTAATGGCCAGATGGGGCTGCAAGGCCTATTTGTTCGACAAGGAGCTTGCTTTCCTCATTCAAACCTGAAATTGTGACCTTTTTTCCTTGCTGTTGATACTTGAAAATCACTTTGGCAATCGCCGTTACTGCTGAATGATCCCACACATGAGAATGGCTGAAATCGATAACGATCCGATCCGGATCGTTTTTGGAATCGAAGTGCTCCACAAAGCGCGACATCGTTCCAAAGAACAACTGGCCATGAACGGAATAATGTTTGATTCCATGCGATTCAAGGGAAGAGGAAACTTGAATATTCGAAGCGATTCTCCAACCGAATATAATCGCGCTTAGAATCACTCCGATGATGACGCCTTTAGCCAAGTCATGCGTATATACAACGACGGCCACGGTTACGATCATTACAATTGAATCGCGCAACGGCACTTTTTTCAGCTCGAGCAGAGACTTCCAATCGAACGTGCTGATGGATACCATGATCATAACGCCTACCAATGCCGCCATTGGGATTTGTTTAACCAGATCGCCCAAGACCATGATAAGAAAAAGGAGAAAAACCCCCGCTGTCATAGAGGACAACCGGCCTCGCCCTCCTGACTTCACGTTGATCACGGATTGACCGATCATGGCGCACCCCGCCATGCCGCCGAAAAATCCGGTAATGGTGTTGGCAATTCCTTGACCGCGAATTTCTTTATTTTTGTCGCTCTTGCTTTCGGTCATTTCATCGACGATGGTGGCTGTAAGCAAGGACTCTAAAATACCGACTATGGCCAAAGTCAGGGAATAAGGAAAAATAATCCACAGTGTTTCCAACGATAAAGGTATGTCAGGCAGGTGGAAAAACGGCAACGAACTTGGAATCTGCCCCATGTCTCCTACCGTTTTTACATGAACACCGGTAAAAATGGTTATGATAGTAATAACGATAATGGCTACCAAAGCAGACGGTACCGCTTTCGTTAATCGCGGCAACAGATAAATAATTGCCAAAGTTGCTGCTACGAGAAGATACATAACCCAGGATTCGCCGACAAAATGAGGCAGCTGCGCTAAAAAAATCAAGATAGCCAATGCATTGACAAATCCGATAATGACAGAATGCGGGATGAAAGTAATAAATCGGCCCAACTTTAGAGCCCCCATCAAGATCTGAATGATTCCCGTCAGTACCGTCGCAGCAAGAAGGTATTCAAGACCGTGGTTGGCAACCAGAGTTCCCATCAACAAGGCCATCGCTCCGGTCGCTGCCGAAATCATGCCGGGACGACCGCCGACGATAGAAATAATGACGGCAATGCAGAACGAAGCATACAAGCCGACCATAGGATCAACGCCGGCGATGATGGAAAAGGCGATCGCTTCCGGAATTAGAGCGAATGCAACGGTCATCCCCGCAAGAACATCCATGCGAACATTGGAAAACCAGTCTTTTTTCAATTGTTGCAAATTCAATAGTAGGTTCCTCTCTTTCTGTGATGTTGGTTTGACCTTCCACTCTCAGGTCAGCCGGGTCCGATGTTCACAAAGGCCAATTATACAGACTTTTGTCTTATTTGACTAGATATCCGAGAACATGTAAGTGTTCTAATCCAATATTTAATCTACCTTCCTTTCTCGGTATCATTTTTTGATTGACTTTTTTGTATATATAAATAACAATATGGTTATATCATTATTGAAAATGCGAGGTGAACAAACGATTATGGCATTCGAGACATTGGCCGATACGCTAAAGGCTCTTGCCGATCCGACCCGGTTGAAAATCCTCTCTTTGCTGCGTACGCGCGATTGTTGCGTCTGCGAACTGGTCCCCCTTTTTAATATCTCGCAACCGGCCATTTCCAAGCATTTGAGTCGTCTTAAAACGGCCGGACTGGTCCATGAGACGCGCAGAGGCCAATGGGTGTTTTATTCGCTGAATGAGAAGAAGCTGGAGGAAACCGGTTTTGCTTTAAGCCATCTGCCCGATTTGTCCGAGTGGTTAAAGGAATTGGAAAAGCAGGGGTTATCCGTCACCTGCGAGTAAACAAAAGGGGTACAGACAATGAGCGAAAAGGCTGGGAAACGATTATCGTTCCTGGATCGTTATTTGACTTTGTGGATTTTTGTCGCGATGGCCATCGGAATTGGAACAGGCTCTCTGTTCCCGAATATCGTTTCGTTCCTTGATCAATTTCAAGCGGGAACGACGTCTATCCCTATTGCGATCGGTTTGATTCTGATGATGTATCCGCCTTTGGCAAAGGTTCGTTACGAGGAGTTGGGGCGCGTTTTCCGGAACGGAAAAATTTTAGGGCTTTCCCTCGTGCAAAACTGGGTCATCGGTCCGATTTTCATGTTCGTTCTTGCGATCGTCTTTTTACAAGGATATCCCGAATACATGGTCGGGCTGATCATGATCGGGCTCGCCCGTTGTATTGCGATGGTCATTGTCTGGAACGATCTGTGTAAAGGAGATACCGAATACGCCGCGGGGCTGGTCGCGTTCAACTCGATTTTCCAAGTGCTGTTTTACTCCGTTTACACTTATATTTTTGTGACGATCTTGCCGGGATGGTTCGGTCTGCAAGGTATGGTTGTCGACATTACGATGTCCGAAGTGGCCAAAAGCGTGTTTATTTACTTAGGCATTCCGTTTCTGGCGGGCATCATCACCCGTTTCACATTCGTGAAAGTAAAGGGACGTTCCTGGAATGAAAACGTGTTTATTCCGAAAATCAGCCCGATTACCCTGATTGCCTTATTGTTTACCATTATCGTCATGTTCTCTTTAAAAAGCGACACCCTTGTTCATTTGCCGCTCGATGCGGTCCGGATTGCGATCCCGCTGCTCATTTATTTTGTGGTGATGTTCTTGATTTCTTTCTATATGGGGAAGAAATCGGGAGCGGATTACCCGGTTGCGTCGACACTCGCCTTCACGGCAGCAAGCAATAACTTCGAGCTGGCCATTGCCGTTGCCGTGGGAGTTTTCGGCATTCATTCGGGTGCGGCTTTCGCAGCCGTCATCGGACCCTTGGTGGAAGTTCCGGTCATGATTGCTTTGGTTAACGCCGCCTTGCGGCTCCGGCGGAAGTATTTCCAGCCTCAATCCATATCCTGACGGGAGTGCTCTTATCATGGCTAAAAAAATCGTTTACTTTTTGTGTACCGGCAATTCTTGCCGCAGCCAGATGGCGGAAGGATTCGGCAAAAAATATCTGGGCGACCGGTACGAAGTGTACAGCGCGGGGATTGAAGCGCATGGCCTGAATCCCAGCGCCGTCAAAGCGATGGCGGAAAAAGGGGTGGACATCTCCGCGCAAACCTCGGATGTGATCGATCCGGAGTTGTTGAACAAAGCGGATTACGTCATCACGCTTTGCGGCGACGCCAACGACAAATGCCCGGTCACGCCGCCGCATGTTACCCGGTTTCATTGGGGATTTGACGATCCGGCCAAAGCCACAGGCACGGAAGAAGAGAAATGGAAAGTGTTTCAGCGCGTGCGGGATCAGATCGAGGAGCGAATCAAGTTGTTTGCGGCCGAAGGCAAATAACGTAGGGAGAATAACAGTGTACGAATTGGTGTCGACTGATTCGCATGCTGTTTTTTTTATCCATACATTCAAACCATCATTTGACTGAGCGAAAGGCCGGGAGTATGATAAAACTATACTCAAATGGTCGTTTGATTGATTAGGGGTGCTTCCATGATCGAAAAGGATACGTGCGAACTGTACTGTTTTGACGAAGAAAAAGTGCAGCGGGTACAAAACGCGTTAAATCAGCAAAACATATCGGGCATGGCCGGCATGTTTAAAGCATTTGCCGACGAGACGAGAATGAAAGTGGCGTTTGCTCTGTGCCAAGAAGACGAACTCTGTGTCTGCGATGTGGCGAATATCATCGGCTCCTCGCTGGCGACGGCTTCGCACCATCTGCGAACGTTAAAAAAGCTGGGGCTTGTCAAATATCGCAAAGAAGGAAAGCTGGCGTTTTATTCTCTGGAAGATGAACAGGTGCGACAACTCATCCGTCTCGCTTCTTCGCCACGCAAGGAGGTGACGGTCGTTGGAACGGCATACGCCTAACCGTACGGAACCTAAAAAGGTGTATCGGGTTCGAGGTTTTACCTGTGCCAATTGTGCGGCGATCTTTGAAAAGAACGTAAAAAATCTCCCCGGCGTTCAGGACGCGCAAGTAAATTTCGGCGCTTCCAAACTAACCGTTTATGGCAACGCGACGGTAGAAGAATTGGAAAAGGCGGGAGCCTTTGAAAACCTGAAAGTGACGCCTGAAAAAGAGCGTGCTGCGGAAAAGAAAGAACCTTTTTGGAAAGAAAATGGGGATGTGCTTGTCTCCGCCTTGCTTCTGATCGCCGGTTACTTGTTCGGAGAGCGGTACGGGGAAGGAAATTGGCTTTCTTCTCTCGCCTATGGCGCATCCATTCTAATCGGCGGTTACGCTTTATTTGTCAAAGGCATAAAGAACCTCTTGCGCTTTCAGTTTGATATGAACACGTTAATGACCGTAGCGATTTTGGGGGCTGCCGCCATCGGCGAATGGGGCGAAGGGGCCACGGTTGTTATTTTGTTTGCGATAAGCGAAGGACTGGAGCGGCATTCGATGGAACAAGCCCGTCAATCGATTCGCTCGCTGATGGACCTTGCGCCGAAAGAAGCGTTAATTCGGCGCGGCGGCTCCGAGCTCACGGTAAACGTGGATGAGATTCGGGTCGGAGACATTATGATCGTTAAGCCCGGCCAAAAGCTGGCGATGGACGGAGTCGTCATCAAAGGAGCGTCCACAGTCAATCAAGCCGCCATTACCGGCGAATCGATTCCTGTCGCAAAAGCCGCCGGCGACGAAGTGTTCGCGGGTACGCTTAATGAAGAAGGGCTGTTGGAGGTCAAAGTGACCAAAGGGGCCGAAGATACAACGATTTCCAAAATCATTCATCTGGTCGAAGAAGCGCAAGCCAAGCGGGCTCCGTCGCAAGCGTTCGTTGACCGGTTCGCGAAATTTTACACGCCGGTGATTATGAGTGCGGCCTTGCTTATTGCTGTTTTTCCGCCGCTGGTTGTTGGCGGCAATTGGGGGGAATGGATTTATCGAGGGTTAGCGCTTCTTGTTGTAGGCTGTCCTTGTGCGCTTGTGATCTCCACTCCGGTATCGATCGTGACGGCCATTGGCAACGCGGCGAAACGCGGTGTGCTGATAAAAGGCGGTATTCACCTGGAGGAAGCGGGACGGATCTCCGCTGTTGCCTTTGATAAAACAGGAACGCTGACAAAAGGCGTCCCGCAAGTCACGGACCTTATCGCGTTTGGCGAAAACGAAAACGAACGGTTAAAAATTGCGGCCATTCTTGAAAAAGGCTCGCAGCATCCGATCGCCTCCGCGATTCTGAGAAGAGCGGAAGCGGAACAAGTTGATTTTAAAGCCGATGCGGAAGACTTCAGCTCCCTCACCGGTAAAGGGGTCAAAGGGAAGGTTGACGGACAGCTTTATTATGTGGGCAGCCCAAAACTGTTCACGGAGCTGCACACGTCAATCGATGAAGAAGCTTTAAAACAAATCGATGAGTGGCAATACCAAGGGAAAACGGTCATGTTGCTGGGGACGGAAGAAAAAGTCCTGGCTCTGATCGCGGTTGCCGACGAAGTGCGGGATACCAGCAAAAATGTCATTCAAAAGTTGCATGAGCTTGGCATCAAGAAAACCGTCATGCTCACCGGCGATAACAAAGCAACCGCCGAAACGATCGGCAAGCGATTGGGCATTGCAGAAGTTAAAGCGGAACTGTTGCCGCAGGATAAATTGGAGTATATCCAGACGCTTCGCGCCCAATACAGCCATGTCGCCATGGTTGGCGACGGGGTAAACGACGCTCCTGCCCTTGCCGCCTCCACTGTCGGTATCGCAATGGGAGGCGCCGGTACGGATACGGCTCTGGAAACAGCGGATATTGCCTTGATGGGCGATGATTTGAGCAAGCTGCCGTACACCGTAAGCCTAAGCAGAAAAACACTCTCGATCATCAAGCAAAACATAACGTTCTCGCTTGGAATTAAAGTTTTGGCGCTGCTCTTGATTATTCCCGGATGGCTTACACTGTGGATGGCGATATTCGCCGATATGGGAGCAACGTTATTGGTAACGCTCAATAGTTTGCGATTGTTGCAAGTGTCCGAAAAATGGTGACAGCCTTTCTGTCACCAATATAGCGCTATAATGTCTTTAGAAACGAGGGGGATCACGCTGAAACGGACGGACAGGCTCATGGCGATTCGCAGGAAGCGTTAACCGTTCTGTTCGCGCTCCGCAGCGTGACGAAAATGGCCGACACCCCGTTCCGCCAGGCTAGATGGACGGTGGCGGACAAGATCAGAGCCATTTTGCCGGAACAGACCTTAAAGCAGATCGAACCGATGCTGGAGCGCGTGGAACTCGAAGTCCCGGAGCGAAAGGTGAAAACGCCGCATTTATCCGCATTATTGGAACACGCCGCCGAATCCCGCTGGGTTCGTGTTCTTTACCGTTCCGAAAACCACCGCCGCTGGCTTCAGTTGTTGCCCCGGAGAATATATGCGGCGCACGGCTTTTGGTATTGCGAGGCGTATTCGGTAGCGCACGAGGAACAACGAACGTTTCGCGTGGACCGCTTCGAACAAATCGAAGGGATGGACGAGCCGGTTGATGCGTTAGAGAAAATCCGGCGCGAAAAAGGAAATCATCGCAGCCATAGCGAATCTTCCATCCGAATGGTCGTCAGGCTGACTTACCGGGGAGCGCTGCTGGCCGAACAAGACGAACATATCGGCGAATATGTCAGGCAGGTCTCCGAGGATGTATGGGAAGTGGATTTTATGTGTCCCGCGGCGGAGTGGAGGTGGGCTGTGCGCTTTTTCTATACGCTGGGTCTGGACGCCGAGGTGATCGAACCCGAGTCCTTGCGCAGCGAAATATTCGAAATCGCCCGGCAAGTAAGCGAACGATACAGATTGAAGCCGTAGTTCGGGAGGGGAATATGCTGCAACTGGAACCCAAGCGAGTCATTGGAGAACGCCTGAGAAGACAACGATTGCTGACGCCCATCGAGTGCCCGGAAGACGAGCGGGAGTATCTCGAACTGTTCGGACTGCTGCAACCTGTCGCTCCCGTACATAATACCCGACCGGGTGACCCGCCAAGATTGGTGCATCGTACCTTGTTTCACGACGATGGGCTTGCCGGCAAGCTAAGAGAACGAAATGCGATCATTAAAGGAAGATTTTGCGGCGGGCGCATCGGGTATGTGCTTCAGGAAGATTTGGAGCGGTATGCCGTCGCCTTTCGCAAACCATTGGCCAAAGCAACTCCGATCCACGAAGATATCTTGACGGTACTGAAGACTTCCGGAGGATTGTCGAAAGAGCAATTAAAGCAGGAGCTGAACGGTTACCCGGCCGGGGAAATTTCGAAAGCGCTGCAGTCCTTGCAGGAAGCGTTCCTGGTGTACGAACATCAGCCCGATACGGATTGGGATACGGGATGGTTCGATTTTGCCACGGAATGGTTCGAGATCGAAGCCGACGGCGTCCGCTGCGCGCAAGCCGTTTCCGAGGTGATCCGTACATTTATCAAAGCGATGGTGTTTGCAACAGCAGCCCATATCAAAAGCTGGTCACAACTGCCCGCCAAAGCCATCCGTCAAGGGATCGCGTCCTTGGCGGAGGAAGGCAAGATTGTGGCGGCCGAAGTGGCGGGACTCGGACAAGGGTTCGTCTGTACGGAAGATGCGGAGGGAGGGTTTCCCCCGGATATTCCGCCGTGCGTGTTCATGCTGGACAAGTCGGATTTTCTCGTTCGGGCACATATGGATGAACTTCAGCGGCGGTACAAAGGTTATGAAGTGCTGCAGTTTTTGCTGATCGACGGAGAGTTCAAAGGAGCGGTATTGGGGCATTGGCGAATCGGGCCCTATGATGTTGAGGATATACGGGTGGAGTTGCCGCCGGATCAAGCCGAAATCAGGCGAGATGAAATCTTGGATGCGGTAAGAACCGTATATTCGCCCGATCGCCACAACATCGTCAGGTATAACGGAAAACCGTTATAAACAAGGAGGCGAACGGACTCATGGACAACGGGCAAATACTCGAACGGGCGAAGTCATTTCTGTATAAAAACGCACGGCTGCTCGACCGGAGACGGTATGAATATTTTTTTGAGCAGGGCTCGAAAGAGGCGGTCATTGAGGCGCTTCGCGCCTACCAAAATCCGGATGGCGGATTCGGTAACGCGCTCGAACCGGATATCCGTTGCCCGCACAGCCAGCCGGTGCCGACCGAAATGGCGCTCGCCATTATGGACGAGGTGGACGGCTTCGATCCGCACGTTCTTGACGGAATCATCCGGTATTTGCGAAAGATTACGTTGCAGGACGGCGGAATCCCGTTTGTATTCCGAAGTGCGGGCGACTATCCGCATGCGCCGTGGTGGGCGGCCGAACAAGATGATCAGCCTTCGATCAATCCGACCGGCCATATCATCGGCTTGCTGTATAAGCAGAACGTCCGGACCGATTTTTATCGGGAAGAATGGTTTTCGAAAAACGCGGCGTACATATGGCGCGTCTTCGAACAGGAAAAGCCGAGCGGATACCATGACGGGATTCAATGGATTACGTTTTTGCAGCATACCCCCGAACAAGAGAAAGCAAGCGCGTATTGGCCTGTGATCGACGAATGGCTGCTCCTTCCCGGAACGATCGAGCGGGACCCGGAGGCGAAGGGGTATGTCCACAAAGTGCTGGATTGGGCGCCGGCTCGCGGCAGCTACGCGAACAAGTTTATATCGGATGCGGATTTGCACACGCATTTGCAAGCCCTTGTCAGCCAGCAGCAGGAGGACGGAGGATGGCCGATCAACTGGCCGCCGGTTAGTCCGGGAGGAGAAGCGGAATGGCGAGGCTGGGTCACGGTGCAACGGTTGAAAACGTTAAAGTCGTACGGGATGATCTAGGCGGCAGGAAGTCGTTGTTAAAGATCGCATCCATCTTGACGTTGCGCGAATTCGATGCTACGATCAAATCACAAGAAACCAAAAAACATAGTTGCGGCTGGCGAAAGGAAGAGGTGTGGTCTTGTCACTAACCAAACGGCGCCTGCAGTTTTTGCATAAATTGATGGATCTGTATCAGAAAACGAACCTGCCTATCCATTACGAAACCTTGGCCAAAGCGATCGGCGTCAGCAAATGGACCGCCTACGATATGCTGAAGGAAATTGAAAAGCTGGGCTTCATATCCCGCAGCTACGAGGTCAATACGAAGGAGACCGGGAGATCCCAGGTGGTGTTTGTTCCTACGGCCAAAGCTTCGGAGCTGTTCAGCCAGCCCCGCAGCGAATCGTTCGATCTTGCGGATTGGAATCGGACGGTCACGCATATTTCGAGGCTGCTCAAGGATTTGAAGCACACCGGTCTCAATGAGGCGCTTCGGAAAATGATCGATGAAATATGGAACACGAACACGCGCCTGAAATTTTGCGCGTATATGATCGGCTTGCTGCTGGTGTACCTGAAGAAGCTCGGAGGCAAAACGGAATCGCTGATTCGCCATATGGTTCAAAAGGCGCCCAGCAAAGAGACGGGCATGACGATGTTTATCGGCTCCGTTCTGGGGACGATTATCCAAACGATGAACGACGATCTGGGCCTGGAGATTACGGAGCTTGTATCCAAGCTGCTCAAATCCGTCGCGGATCTTTCCCGCGAGGAAAAAGAATGGCTGTCCGATATTCTGGAGAGAGGCTTTGCCGCGTAAGCCGTTCTCGTTTGCTTTGTTTTTGGGTCTTTTGTGTGGAGTGCTTAAATTCCATGACGAAAGGAGCTTCCCCTATGGCCTATTATCGCGAGTTTTTGTCCAACAACGTCATTCGTTTTGTTGCCGGTTTGAGCCTGCTTGGCGCGGCGCTGACTTGCCTTTATTTTGACGGTTATGTCACGATTCTCGCGCTGGTCTTGGGCGCGCTGGTTTATGCCGTTGCCGAATACGCGGCGCACCGGTATTTGCTGCATGAGTTTCCCAAGCTCGCACCCGCGTTGTACCGGGGGCATGTCGAGCACCATAAACATCCGCAGGAGCTGAAATATTTATTCAGTCCGGTCTACTATGACGTGTTGATTTACAGCATCTACATTCCTCTGGTATGGCTGGTTTTTCGGCAGTTTTCCGTTACGGTCGCCGTCGTCACCGGCACGCTTTTGTTTCAGCTTTATTATCAATGGATGCATTATGCGGCGCATCGTCCGATTGTGCCTCGGACAGCTTGGGGAAGGTGGATGAAAAAGAAACATTTGCTGCATCATTATAAAGATGAATACGCCTGGTACGGTGTATCCCACCCTGTCTTGGATTATGTTCTGGGAACCCATAGGGAACGCGACCGATTGGCAAGGGAAGCGGGCACCGAAGCGGGAAGTTCGTCGTCAGTCAATAACGCCGAATGAATTTGTCGAGAGGACGTGAACGAAATGAAAGAAACGATCGGAAAAGCCATCGCGCTTGGATTGGGATTGGCCGTCGCCGGCAAGGAGCAGATCGAGAAAACGGTTGAAGAGCTGGTGAAAAAAGGCGAAGTCACCCGGACGGAATCCAAGGCGTTGATGGAGGAGCTTATCAAGAAAGGAGAGGAGACGCGGCAGCAGTTGGAGGCGATGGCGAAGGAACGCATAAACGCCATTCTGGGCGAAAAACGATTGGCTACCCGGGAGGATATCGCGCGGATCGAACAGCGATTGGACGCGTTGGAGCGCAAAGTCCAGAACTGACTGGAGGCCGTTCATGAATACGGGAAGACGGATTCGGCAGTTGCAGCGGTACCGGACGATCGCCTCGGCGTTTGCGCGCAACGGACTTGGATATGTCTATCAAGAAATGGGTTTGACCGAGAAGCTTCCGTTCTTTCGGGACGAAGAACGGAAGGGCATACATAACAAAAGCGTCGGCGAGCGGATTCGTCTGCTGCTGGAGGAGCTGGGGCCGACCTTCGTCAAGTTGGGTCAAATCGCAAGCACGCGGCCCGACTTGATTCCCGCCCACATCTTGTCGGAACTGGAGCGTCTTCAGGATAACGTGCCGGCGTTCTCTTATCGGGAAGCCTCCGCCATCATCGAGCAGGAGCTGGGTGCGCCCGTCGAAGAATTGTTTCTGCATTTTTCCGAAACGCCTCTTGCGGCCGCCTCCATCGGGCAGGTCTATCGCGCCGTACTCAAGGATGGAACAGCCGTCGCCGTCAAAGTGCAGCGTCCGGATATTCAAACGCTGATCGAAACCGATCTGGACATCCTGGCCGATTGGGCCAGATTGGCCGAGCACCGGCTGGAGTGGGCGCGAAACTACCGGCTGCGCGACATTGTGGACGAACTCGGGAGAGCGCTGCGCGCTGAATTGGACTATACGACGGAAGCGCGTAATGCCGAGAGGTTCGCGAACCAATGCAAAACATGGAAGTATGTCCAGGTGCCGACGGTTTATTGGGATTACTGCACCAGACGGGTATTGACCATGGGCTACATAGAGGGGATTAAGCTGTCCGACCAGGAACAGTTGGATCGGGCCGGACTCGATCGCAGATTGCTTGCGGAGCGGTTTGCGAAGACCATCTTTCATCAGGTGCTGGTCGAAGGGTACTTCCATGGCGATCCTCACCCCGGCAATGTGCTGGCGCTTAAGGACGGCAGCCTGGTCTTGCTTGACTTCGGCATGGTAGGGCGGTTGACGCCCGGGATGAAGAAGCATTTTGCGTCGTTTGTCATCGCCCTGCGGAATCAAAGTTCCAAAGGCGTGATCCGCGCCATTTCCAATATGGGCATTGTCCCGGAAGATGTGAACATGGAATTGCTGTACGCGGACGTGGACGACATGCGCGAAAAATATTACAAGGTGCCGTTAAATCAGGTAAGCCTGGGAGAAGCCGTCCAAGATTTGTTTGCCGTGGCGCTCCGCCACCGGATTCGGATTCCAACGGAATTGACTTTGCTTGGAAAGGCGCTTTTGACGCTGGAAGGGGTGGTGTCGGCATTGGACCCGGCATTCAGCGTCTTTGATGTGGCCGAGCCGTTTGGGAAGAAGCTGTTCCTGGAACGGTTGAGCCCCATACAAATGCTGAAGACATGGATGGAGGATGTGCCCGAGTATCTGGATCTGCTGCGCGAGGTCCCGTTAGGCTTGAAGCAACTGTCTTCGCTGATGCGGAGAGGACAGGTGCGCGTGGAGGTCGCGGTTCCTCAGTTGGATGCCTTGATGAAGAAAATGGACCGCATCAGCAATCAATTGTCGTTCAGCATTGTTCTGCTTTCTCTTAGTATCGTGATGGTCGGACTGATTATCGGCGCGGCCCTGAGCCATTCCCAAACGCTGCTCTGGCGGATTCCCGTTATTGAGATCGGTTTTGTTATCGCGATGCTTTTGTTTATGTGGCTCATCTACGCCATCTTTCGTTCCGGCCGTTTCTAGCCGGGCAATCCCGCTTCGGCTAGATGAATAGAAGACCCATCATTCACGCAGAAGGAGCACGTCATCGCTTCTTCTTTTTTATTGATATCGAAAATCATTATCAATATAATGAAGGGATGATAAGTTGTTTTGCACAGGTGGTGGAAGCAGGTTGGACACCGGCATCGAACAGGAGACACAGGCGCATGTTCCGCTCGATCGGTTGATGTTTAGACTTCGTTCCGTCGAAGGGGTGAAAGGGGCGCTTGATTGGAGCTCCAAGCAGCAGTTTACCGACTCGCATGTGCTTATGGCCGTGTTGAAGGGCGAAGGAAGCATCACCCTGGGCCTTCGCGAATACCGGCTTCAGCACGATACCGTCTATGTGTGCCCGCCTCATGAAACTTACGGCATCTCGGCCGAATCGCCGCACGAATTGATGATGTACGCGATAAGCTTCGATGTGTTCCGGGCCCCCGAGTTTGGCCGACAGCCGCCGCAAACAGCCGAAGAGCTGCATCCGTTCCCGTTAAACGGACCGTTGCAGGTGCATCCGGCGGATCAACTGCCGGTCTTATGCGGCACGATGCTGGAGGATTGGCAGAGCGGCGACGAACTGGACCGGTTCCACGGACAGCTTGTTTTTCAGCAATTGATCCATTACGTGATGAAAAACAGTTTTTCTCTGTCCGGCGACCCCGGATCTGCCTTGCAATCCGCCAAAGACTATATGGACCGCTTCTACAACTCGAAAGTCACGATTCATCAACTCGCTCAAATCGCGAAAATCAGTCCGAAATACTTCGTGGATTTGTTCAAGAAAACATACGGCGTCAGCGCGATGGATTACTTGACGTCGCTTCGGATCAATCAGGCCAAACGGCTGATGGCGCGGTCCGGCGTTCATCCCCTCAAGATGAAGGACATTGCGCAAGAGGTCGGCTACCACGACGAATTTTATTTCAGCCGAAGGTTCAAGAAGGAAGTCGGGATGACGCCGACCGTCTATATAAAAAGCCGCCGCCGCAAAATCGCCGCTTATACCGCTCCGGTGGCCGGCCAGTTGCTTGCGCTTCATATCATTCCTTACGCGGCGCCGATGCATCCGAAATGGACCGCTTACTATTACAAGACGTACCGCGAAGACATTGCCGTTCATCTCAGCGCCTATCGCAAAAATCAGCATTGGGAAGCGAATGTCGCCAAACTGGCGGAGGCGCGCCCGGATATCGTGATTTGTACGGATCGGGTCGATCAGGCCGAGAAAGAGAAGCTCGATCGCGTGGCGCCCGTCGTATATGTCCCGTGGGAGTTGAACTGGAGAGACCAGCTCCGGTTTATCGCCGAAGCTTTGGGGGAAACGAGGGAAGCGGAGCTGTGGCTGGAGAGCTACGACCGGAAAATAACGATGGCCAGGGACCGGTTGCGGCGCGAAGCAACAGAGGACACCGTTCTGATCTTAAGGATATCGAATCAGACTCTGTCCGCCTATTGCAACCGCAGCATGGCGGAAGTGTTTTATGGGGACTTGCGGATGCCCGCCTCCTGTCTGGGCGGCGGCGCCGAATACGATCAGAGGATAACGCCGGAACAGTTAGCCGACGTTCAGGCCGACCGGCTGTTGTTGTTGATCCGCCAGGAAACGGAGACGTTGAATTTCTGGTCGTCGCTGCAGCATTCGGCCGCGTGGCTGGACTTGAAGGCGGTCAGGAACCATCGGGTCTGCTATATTTCCTCCGATCCGTGGTGCGAATATTCGGCTTCCGCGCATGAACGGATCGTGATTACCGGAAGTCTGGAAGCGATGGAAGACGCGCTTGCGCTTGGCGTCAAACCCGTAGGCGGAATTACCGTAGGAGGCAAGTTCCCGGGCATGTTCGCGGAAATTACGGGTTCGACGCAGCCGATCGGAGAAAAAGCGCAGCCCGATATCGAAGCGATCCTCAAGCTTAAACCGGATGTGATTCTGAGCACCACGAAATTCCCGGCCGAAGTCGGTGATAAATTGGTCAAAATCGCTCCGACCATCCCGGTCTCCCACGTATCGACGGATTGGGAAGCGAATCTGCGGCTTCTGGCGGAGCTTACCGGGAACGAGGCCAAGGCCGAACAAATTCTGCAGAAGTACAAGGCGGATCTCGAAAATGCCAAGAAGCAACTGGGCGAGAAGCTGAAAGACAAAAAGGTCGTCATCGTCCGGATCAGAGCGGGAAATATCATGATCTACCACGACGACATTTTCTTTAATCCGTCGCTGTACGCCGATCTGGGCCTGACTGTGCCGGAGCAAGTCAAAGCCGCGAAGTCGCAGGAAGTGATCTCGCTGGAGAAGTTCAGCGAGATGAATCCGGATTACATCTTCGTGCAGTTCTCGGAGGACGAGAACGCGGATAAGCCGAAAGCTCTGGAGGATCTGCAAAACAATCCGATCTGGAAGAGCCTGAACGCGGTCAAAAACAACAGGGTGTTCGTGAATGTCGTCGATCCGCTCGCGCAAGGCGGCACGGCGTGGAGCAAAGTCCAGTTCCTGAAAGCGGCTATAGAAAATTTAAACAAGTGATGGTAAAGGCGGATCTGCCCTTATGCGATTCAAGAATCCAGCGGCGGCGATGATCCTGGGGATTTCCCCGGCGATCATCGCCGCCACGATTGTTGCTTCCGTCCTGTTTGGCGCCAAACAGATCCATTGGACGATCGTTTGGGATGCGCTCGTTCATTTCGACGAGAACGACGTTAACCATCAGATCATCGTTCATTCCCGAATGCCGAGGGCGATCGGCGCGCTGCTGCGCTTTTCTGGCCGTATCGGGCGCCATGATGCAGGGGATGACCCGAAATGATTTGGCCTCCCCTTCGATTATGGGCGTGTCCGACGGATCGGTATTCGCCATCACGCTGTGCGCGGTGCTGATTCCGGGCGCTTCTTCGCTCAGCATGATCTTTTTTTCTTTGCTCGGCTCGGCGATTGCCGCAGGTTTTGTGTTCGGCTTCGCTTCGCTGCTGCCGGGGGGCCTAAGTCCGGTGCGAATGGCCATCATCGGCACGATTATCGGAACGTTCCTGAGCAGCGTGTCCGCGGCGCTGGCCGCTTATTTTCAGGTATCCCAAAACATCAGTTTCTGGTATAACGCGAGACTTCACCAGCTCGATCCCGGGCTGATCGAATTGGCGATTCCTTTTGCCGTTGTCGGTCTGACGCTTGCTCTTCTCCTCTCCAAATCGATCACGACCTTGTCGCTGGGCGAAGAAGTGGCCGTCAGCCTGGGGCAGAAAGTGAAATTAACCAAAGCGGTTGCCGCCTTAAGCGTTGTGACCCTGACGGGGATCTCCGTCGCGCTGGCGGGGAACATCGGATTTGTCGGATTAATCGTTCCGCATATCGCCCGATTTTTGACCGGGACGGATTACAGGTGGATCATCCCGTGCGCGGGCGTGCTCGGCGGCATCTTTCTCGCGCTGTGCGACATCTTCAGCCGGTTTGTCCATTATCCGTACGAGACTCCGATCGGTGTCGTCACCGCGATGATCGGCGTTCCGTTTTTCCTCTATTTAATCCGCAAGAGAGGAGGGGAAAGCCGTGGTTAAGCCTTCGTCCGCACGTTACCGGCTCGTGTGGCTCGCCTGTGCCGGATGTATTTTCGCGGTGTTTTATGTAAGTCTGACGAACGGCACCTTCGATATGTCCGTCAGGGAGGTTCTGAATACCCTCCTGCGAATCGATCCCGTGCCGGAGCATGATTTGGTTATTTTCGAGTTCCGGTTGCCGCGAATTATTGTCGGCGCTCTGGTCGGATTCGGTCTCGGCGCAGCGGGGGCGGTCATTCAGGGGATCACCCGAAACGAGCTTGCCGATCCGGGAATTTTGGGGATTAACGCCGGAGCGGGGGCCGCCATTGTTCTGTTTATGTTTTGGTTTCACGGGCATTTCAGGGGCCTGGACCTGCTCGGCATTTTTGCCATGCCCTTGTTCGGTTTGGTCGGCGGCTTGCTGGCCGCCGTTTTGATTTATTGGTTCTCCCGGGTGAACGGGAGGCTGGACCCGCAGCGTCTGATTCTGGTCGGAATCGCGATCGGATTCGGCTTCGGAGCGCTCGCGCTGTACGTATCGCTCAAGATGAACCCCCAGGACTTCGAGATGGCCACCGTATGGTTGACCGGGAGCATTTGGAGCAGCAACTGGTCTTATATCGGTTCGATGCTTCCCTGGCTTCTTGTTCTGATTCCGATCGTAATCGGAAGAGCGCGTATCCTCGATCTGTATCAGTTGGGGGAAGACGGCGCGAAAAGTCTCGGCGTGCGCACGGAAATGGAAAAGCATATGCTGCTGCTCTGCAGCATCGGCATCATCAGCGTATGCGTGTCGGTATCGGGGAATATCGGATTTGTCGGCTTGTTGTCGCCGCATATCGCCAAACGTCTGGCGGGCCTTCATCACCGGCGCGTCATTCCGCTGGGAGGAGCGATCGGCATGCTGCTCGTGATGGCTTCGGATTTTATAGCGAAGACGGTTTTCGCTCCGGTGGAGCTTCCCGTCGGAATTGTCATTGCCATCGTCGGCGTGCCCTACTTTGTGTACCTGCTGTATAAAACCAGAGGAGTGATCTGAGCATGGACATTGGACGCCAACGCCGTGTTTGCGACCGTGGTCGAGACCTTGCGCGTACAATCGCGGCGTTCGGTCATCGCCATCAAGAAAGGTCCTCAGCCGCGAACAGGCGAATGAATGGGTCAAGCCGGGTTCGTTCGCGAAACCGCTACTTCGGCACCGTATTCCAGGTCCTGAATATGTTTTTTTCTTTTTGTCATACTAAGTAAAACATAAGGCAAGGAGTGCGAACAGGAGTGAGAATATGAACCGTAAGTTTAGGAAAATGAGCGGCGGACGCACGAAATCCATCTCGGCTAAGCAACAAGAGTTAAAAGAATCCTCGGACTTTCTTTCTTATTCTCATCAAAAAACACCTCAGTCCTGCGTCATCAGTTACTATAAATCGCTGATCGACCCCGAAATTTTACACCGGGACATTCTTGTCCATCTGTCCGAGGAATCGGGCGCTTCTCTGAACGCCTTATACGAATCGATTCCGATTGCCGACAAGAAGATCTCCTGCGACTGGGATGAAATTCAGGAGAAATTGTTGCGCGGATATGTCGTCATTCAATATGGCGAGAAACAGCCCGAATGTTTATGGGTGAACGCGGCGTTGTCCAAAGGACGTGCGGTCAATTCGCCCGAGGTTGAATTTAGCGTAGTCGGACCCAAAGAAGCCTTTGTCGAATCGCTGGACCTGAATCTGAACTTGATTCGCAAACGCTTGCCTACCTCCAACCTTCGAGTCACAGAAATGATCGTGGGATCGCTATCGAAAACAAGGGTAGCGATCTGCTACCTCGACAATATTACGAATGATGAATATGTGAATACCATGACCCAACGGATCCAGGACCTTGACGTTGATTTCATGCCGGATATTACGATGTTGGTTCAAATGATCGAAGATAACCCGGATTCCGTATTTCCGCAGTTAATTGAAACGGAAAGACCGGACCGCTTAGCTCAAGGACTTGCATTAGGGCAAGTAGGCGTCTTAATGGACGGATCGCCGAGCGGCGTTATCGGTCCGGCAAAGTTGGGATGGTTTTTAATCGCACATGAAGATTATTACCTGCCTTGGCATATGGGTTCGTTCTTCCGGGTTCTGCGTCATATGGCCTTGCTGTTTTCCGTGCTGGCCACCTCCTTGTACGTGGCGGTTTTGACGTATCACTACCAGATTATCCCGAACAACCTGCTGCCGACGATCGTATCTTCAAGAATCAACATCCCTTTCCCGCCTTTACTGGAAGTGATGATTATGGAATTCTCGATTGAATTGCTGCGCGAAGCCGGCGCGCGATTGCCGACCAAAGTCGGACAGACGATCGGGATCGTCGGAGGTATTGTGCTGGGGACGGCAGCCGTCGAAGCGTCGCTGACAAGCAATATTTTATTGATTCTCATCGCTTTGTCCGCCTTGGCTTCGTTCACCACCCCAATTTTTCGTATGAGCAATACGATACGGATTCTTCGTTTACCCTTCATTGTCGCCGCGGAACTGTGGGGGCTATTGGGGATTTTTATTTGCGGGGCTTTTGTCCTGACCCATCTGCTGAAATTAAAATCGCTCGGCATTCCTTACTTGGCTCCTTATTATCCGCTTCGCGTTAATGACCTGAAGGATTCCGTCGTGCGCCTACCTTACAGCGTCATGTATAAACGGCCCAGTTACTTTCGGACCAAGAACCCGATCAAGTTTAATCCGGGCAAAGCCAAAATCAAGAAAGATATCGACGAATAAAACGAATGCTGCAAACGGGGTTAGACCATGAGTTCAAACGTGAACGAGCGTTTTCAGATATCGCCGTTTCTAATCTTGTTTGTGATCCACGCGATGCAATGGGGGGTCGGTTATCTTTCGTTCCAGAGAGAGGTTGCGCAATTCGCCGGGCAAGATGCCTGGATCGCGGTTATCCTGACGGGGATCAGCTTTCACATCGTAATCTGGATGATGTATCGAATTTTCCGGACGTACCGGAATCAGACCGATCTGGTCCACATTCACCGCAATCTGTTCGGAAAGTGGATAGGGGGGCTGCTCACCGTTTGCTTTATCGTGTATTTGGTGATGTACGCCAGCATGATCTTGCGGTCTTTTATCGAGACGATCCAGGTGTGGATATTCCCCCAACTGCAAACCTGGGTGCTCGGATTGGTGCTTCTCCTGCTCGCCTATTATGTCGTCTTGGGAGGGTTCCGCGTGATTGTGGGGATCTGTTTGGTGAGTTTTGTTCACTATATCTTTCTTCCCACTTATTTTTTTCTCGGCGAATATTTTCATTTCAGCAACTTGACTCCCATTCTTGAGCATTCGATGACGGACCTCCTGCAAGCATCCAAGCAAATGTCGTTCTCCTATCTGGGCGTGGAAATTTTGCTTATTTGTTACCCGTTTATCAAGAACCCGAAGCAATCCCACAAGTGGGCGCATGCCGCGAATGCCGTGTTAACCTTGTTTTATCTTTCGCTAATCGTTTTCTCGTTGGCTTTTTATAGTCTCGGGCAGCTTATGAACGAGGAATGGCCGACGTTAACCTTGTTTAAATTTGTCCAGTTGCCGTTTGTCGAGCGGTTCGAATTTGTCGGGGTGTCGTTTAATTTGTTCCGGGTTCTGCCGATTTTGTGCTTGGCGTTATGGGCGGCCAGCCGTACGGGCAAATTGTTGTTTTCGGTCAAACAGTCCAAAGTCGTTCCTTTTTGTTTGCTTGCGGTTTTTACCGTCGTCTGTCTGCTTCCGAACCGCCAAAGCATCAACGCGGGATTGTCTTTTATGCTGACCATCGGATTTTATCTCGTGTACGCGTACATTCCCTTGTTGTTCGTCCTGCACTTGTTCAGGAAGAAAGAGAGAAACCCGATATGAACCGGATGATCGCCTGATAGCGTCCCGTCAAGTGGTGTAAAATCGATTTCTACTTTGTGACTCATATTTATTTCTGCAAGAGCATAGCAGACGTTAAAAGTGGATCACTGTCAAGAAAGTGGACACAACTTTTATCCTGCC